>JACRPL010000022.1 GCA_016223245.1 Candidatus Saganbacteria bacterium
AGTCGGAGAAGATTCCGGCGGCATTATTGTCGATGATGTGGCTGTGGTTTTTAAAATGGAGAGCCACAATCATCCTTCTCAAGTCGACCCTAAACAAGGCGCGGCCACTGGAGTGGGGGGCATTATCCGCGATATTTTTACTGCCGGTGCCAGACCAATTGCATCACTCGACTCATTAAGGTTTGGGCCGCTATCCGAACCATATAATAAGTATCTCCTGGCTGGAGTTGTTGACGGCATTGCCTTTTATGGCAACTGTCTGGGCGTTCCCACCGTGGGCGGCGATTTCATTGGGGAATGCCTGGGTCCATAATCGAAGACTTTAAGTCGCCTGTCGTATGTAACCGATAGGGCCTTCTAAATATCGAACTTTTATAAGTTTTGCCGAGTCAAATTCAATCCTGCCGCAAATAATTGAGACTCTGGGCGCATGAACTCTGCTGTCGGGAAACATCATGCCGATAGCGTTGGCTACATTAACGATCTTTTCTTCGCCGGCGCCAGTCCCGCAGCTATCGAGAACGATATCGCTGCCGGGGATTAAATCCGCTTAGTTTTCCGAATTGTATATCTTGCAGAGTGCCATGACCTCCAAGTTGTAGGATTGAAAAAGCACGTTCAAGATTGGCGGACGTTATTTCGGCTTCAAGCCAATTGATGTCGGCAACATCAGCCGCTTCAAAGTAAACAACATCGAAACCTGATTCAAAGAGCTGTCGGAATCCATTATTAACAAAAGCATCGGAGTCATCATCTTTATTATAAA
Organism: Candidatus Saganbacteria bacterium; assembly: GCA_016223245.1. Classification (NCBI taxonomy): domain Bacteria; kingdom Bacillati; species Candidatus Saganbacteria bacterium. The sequence goes on from JACRPL010000022.1 coordinate 767, forward strand.
TTACTAATACTTTAGGCTGGCGGCTGAATTTTAATAATAGTAAATTTTCTCTAACTGCTAAAATTTTTTCTAATGTTTCAGCATTAAAACGATCAATAAATTCTATGCCGAGTCTTGCCGCCCGTCGTTGTATATAGGTGCGCATAATTAAATAGACATTATGTTTACAAAAAAGGAACAAGCAATCCCTTAATCAATTCCGGGTTCTTCTGAATGTTTCCAAAGGTTTTAAATAGGGCGTCACAAAGCGCTTCTTCTCGATCGTAATAT
>JACRPL010000023.1 GCA_016223245.1 Candidatus Saganbacteria bacterium
TATTTGCTGTATCTTTTTAGCATATTCTTCGCTGATATACCCTATTTTAATAAACTGAGGGGGGTCACCATGTCCGTAGAACTTCCTAAGGATTATTTTGTAAAAGTGAAATTTCGGTTTGGATCTGACGATATAGATATATATGTAAAGAGGGGGCTAGTATAATGGCCGTTCCTGAAGTCAAATTAACATTCTTTCAAAAGAGATTTTCGCCGCTCGTCAGCAGAGTCGGCGGAAGGATCTTTTTGGGAAATGGATTAAACAGAAAGCAATTGTTAGGCGAACTTAGAAACACGTCAGCAAGAGATAGCCTCGCAGAACCTCAAGTTGTTCGAATTCTTGAAGCGGAAGGGATAATTAAAAACGAATTCAGAGGCAAATTTCAATCCTTGGGTGATCTTCGTGAATTCCACTTGAGCGGTATATTAACTAAAACGAAGCTAAGTGATTTCTCCGCCGCCCTATCTTTTGGCTTTCAGTCAGATGCCCTAAAACCTTTCGAATCAGAAACAAAGAAAACGGGAATCATGATTCGTGCGGCAGACTCAATCTGGGAACGAAGAGAAACCGGCTATCTTGCAGAAAGTGAAACCATACGAATTCGTGAATTCGCTGAGCTGATATCATATTCAGCAGGAAAGATAGCAAGCCACTCTTCATTTCTTGAGGTCTTAGTCCCAACAGTAGCAGAAACAATCGGAGCCTTTTTTGGTCAAATAAAATATTCCGCTGCGGCAAAACAAGTGGAGTTACAGGCTTCATTGCTTACGCATCAGCAAAATGGTCTATTTACTAGGACAGATAGCATATCGGAACAATCAAAAGAATTCTACCAAAGGGTTGCAAGCATCCTGGCAAATCTCGGAGCCCCAAGCGCGCTTATTGCATTAACAGAGATTGTGGAAGAATTTCGGAATATGCCGGAAGTAAATACACATGAAAACTTAAACATAATTCGCGCATTGGCCTCATTAAAGAAAGTTTTAGAGACAATGGAAGAACTTAGAACGGCTAATGCCGCAACGCCAAGCGCCAGATGGATGTTGCAGGCAAACTTAAGAGCTCAAATAAAAACAGATTATAACGAAGCTCTTCAGCTTCTAAAAACCGAAAAGACCCATACTGGTTTACTGCAAGATTTTAGAAAATGGACTAGAGCATTAGCAATCTTAAGCGTTCCCTGGGCCCTTTCCGGCGGATTAATCTACGGGACATATAGATTTTTCAAACCAGCAGACCCTCCGCGCGCAGAGTACTCCCAAAAAACTACCCCCTTCTCCCCCGCACTTGAAAAAGCTTGGGCTTACTGGAATGCAAATTTCACAGAAACAACAATTGATGGCGCAAGATTTGTGGTCGATCCTTCAATAGACAGGCGAATCCTTTCGGAAAGCATGGCATACGGGTTATTAATGTCGGTCCAACAACATGACAAGAAAACATTTGACGAATTGCTTTCAGGCTTAACAAAACTTGAGGGCCGAGGGTTGCCTGCTTTCAAAGCCCACATAGATCCAAAAACTAGAGGACTTAAAATTGATTCCGATGCGGAAAGAACATCAGCATCGGATGCTGATCAAGATATCACTTTTGCGTTAATTCAGGCACACTCAATTTGGGGGACAGAAAGCAATAGCACATATAAAATAAGGGCCCAACAATATTTAAACAGGCTCTGGGACGGTACAGTGCAATACGACGGGCATACAGCAATATTGAAGCCATCGGAAGATTGGGGCGGAGCGACTGTATCTACGGGGGCTACTTTTAATGCGTCATACGTTTCCCCTTTCATGCATGAGGCGTTTAATAGGTTCGACAGCAATTCAAAACATGATTGGAGTCTCTTAATGAAAACCAGTATAAAATTAAGAAGGGCAGCAATAGAGGCCTCTGTCTTAAAAACAGGAACAGGCTCAGATGTGCCAAAAGTTGCTTTTGCCGAAGTACCCGACTGGGTTGTTGTTTCTTGGCCGGCTAATTCGACTGTGCCAGAACTTTTCACTCACCCAAATAGACAATATACAATGGGATTAGATGGAATTCGCACACTTTGGAGAATAGCTCTGGATGCAACACACCTTACCGATCCCGATGACTGTATAAAACTTGCCCGTGAAATGATGGATAAGATAAAAGATGTTCCAGCTCTTATAGATCCCGATAGAAAGGATGGCGATCCCAAGAGAGAGATCAAAAATTCTGAAACGGCCCTGGCTGCATATGCCACCTTAGCTTATGCCGCGGCACAGCCAATGTCGGCAGATAAATCTGCCGACGCCGCCAAAGCATATGACATGCGTTATCGAACTTTGATAAAACAATTCCTGGGTATTGCAAGAGCCGACGGAACCTTTGCAACAGGAAACGATCCGGATTCGGGAAAAAGATACTACAACCAAACAACCGCATGGATCGCAGCAAGAATAATTGAGCATGGATTCGGAAGGTTCGCAGTTTCGCTATTTGATGGATCAGACAGCAGCCCGGGAAAAGAAGGACAAGTCTTGCGATCCAATCATAGGAGAGGTTATTTGATCCACACGGAGTATTTGCCACTATGGGCCGGAGGACACGGATTTATAATTGATCCCGAAGAACGCGCGGAACTTGACTTGATTAAAAGATTGGTATGGCTATATGACGAAAAGAATGTATTAGGCGGAATAAGAGGGGGTGGGGATTCGAGAACTTTAAGAGTCAGATTGCTGGCTGCCGAAGAATTAAAAGGATCGACATTTTATTCTGAAGCTATAAACCAATTCCGAATAATTCTCGAAAATGCTTCTGCGGAAAAACACCCCAAAGAATCTGCAACAGCTGTTGCGGATATTTTTGGAGCAATTGAAGGCGCAAATATGCCGGCAGAAGCAGCCGTTAAACTATTTGGTGAGATAATAAATAAAAACCCTTCAAATCCATATTTGCATTTAGGTCTTGCGCAAGCACTGGCATCAACATTTAATAGGGCTTATTATGACAAAAATGATGGAAAAGCAATAGAAGAACTAAATATCGCCCTTAAAGCTGGAATTCCAAGTTTGTCATTTGGCGCGCATAGTTTACTTGCAGAATTACACAGAAGAAATGCAGACTATGCCGTAAGGACAAACGACAATCAGCGACACCCTGCAGAATATAAAGCGGCTATTGATGAGATAGATCTTGCGCTTAAAGCACATTCAAAAGCCGCACAATTAGATCCAAAAATGCAACCCGAGTTAAAAGCAGATCTGCTTATGCAAAAAGCTTTGATCTTATTCCAAGCTTACGAAGCTTCGAAAGACGGGAAAAAACTTAACGAAGCAACCGCCATTTACGAAGATAGCGCAATTGATAAGGCTTTCGGATCTATCAAAGATCCACAGATCAGGCAAGAAGCAAGATCAAAGAAAGCTCTTGGGCTTTCAAATTGTTATAAGGCTGCAAAGAAATATGCCGAAGCTTTAACAATCATCTCGGATGAAATGGAAAGAATTAATAAATTATCCAAGTCTAAAAAATCCAATCCTTTCGAGGATCCAGGATATGTTCAATTGACTGTCGAGAAAATAAGGATCCTCACCCTACAGAAAAAAGATGGGGCATCGGTTGATCCTATTGCCGAAGCAACCGGTCTATTAGACAAGATCCCATCCGGCAGATTGAGAACAAGCTTTGAACGAATTGTTTATTTTTTAGATAAGGGTGAATACGAAAAAGCTAGAAAAGACGTGGCACAGCTACAATTGCTCCGCACTAGATTAGCTGTCCCTTCTGAGATAGATATCGTTCCAGATGCTGCCCTACCTCAATTAAAAGCTATCGAACAGGACATAAGAAATACCATTCTTCCTGAACTCGCAAAACTGATAGGAGATTCGTCGCCAGAAGCAAAACAAAAGGCGGAAACCCTAAAAGCTGCTCTTAAGGCAAAAATAGACTCGGTTGCAGGCATTAGTACAAAAGATAGCGCTGTCTCAAAATTGTTCAATTCCGGCGAAACTAGCCTATTTGAAGCCGGAAAATACGAAGCAATTGCAGAAAACATTGAAAGAGCGGAAGAATTAAACGCTACCTTAAAAGAATATGCTGGAAGACCAGCTACCAAAGAAATAGATGTGTTATTGGCGGCAAATGGCATAGCAGAACATCTTAAAAATACGGCCGATCCTAAGAGTATTATCGCTGCAAGAACGGCCGCAGAAGCAGCGATTAGAGAGTGTGGGACATCCTTGGATGAAGCACCACTTTCTCCTAAATGGTTTGCAGCCATGAGGGAATTCTATGAGGCGGCTATTTGGATGATAAAAGACTTAGATGGCGATGTTGCCGCTAGGGATTTTACTCGTGAATTGCTGGACGAACATTACAATCCAACTGTGGCCCAATCGGACAGCTTACGCGCGCAATTGTTAAGGTCGTTAAGAGATAAAGAAGTTCGATCCGGGATAATGCCTCCATCAGAAAGATCGAAGTTTTTTGGGATTGTTGGAGACTTATATAGACTGGGGGCTCAACCCGTAGAAGCTATAAAAGCCTATCGAAAATCGTTAGGTTTGGCCGCTGAACCAAAAGATGTGGCAAGCGAGAAAAAAGAATATGAATCATTATTATCAGACCAACCTGAAAAAACTACCACCATAAAAAATATCGTTAATTTACCTACTGGTGATGAAAAGAGAGATGAGATGTTCGGCGAATTGAGAGAAAAATATGACAAATGATATTTCAATATTAAACAATTTCACCTGCACCGGAATAAATAACATAAATTCTGCCCTCGGTACCCTTCAATATGATGCAAATAGATACGATGAAACAGTAAAGCAGTTCAAGCTCGACTTAGATATTATAGAATGTCTAATAGATTCTCCTACTAAGGGGGATGCCAGTACATTCAAAGCCAATGCAGCAAAGATCTTAATTAGATATGCCGAAGCATTAGCAAGAGATAGGAATCATTCGGCAGCATACGAAGTATTAACTGCTTTAGAAGGAGCCACTGGGTTTACAATAAAAGATACAAAAGTTGAAAACTTGGCAAGAAGGCTTGGAATTGATACAACATTTTTGCAAAAGATTTGTAAAAAGTCTAACGATGACAAAAATGGCTTTGATTTTCCTTATGCAAAATATTTGTCTTTGAAAGCCGATGCACTTAAAGGACTCAAAAAATATAGCGAGGCGATTTCCTTATATAAACAAGCCTTATCTCAAGACACCGCCGGCAGATGGTCAGACTGCGCGCCATATGCAAAAGTTGGCTTGCTAGAAGCAGAAATAGCGACCGGAAAAGTAACCTCTGAAAACATCCAGGCGAGAACAGAAGAAGAAAAAAAGTTTATTTCGAGCCGTAGCTTAAGTCCCCGCGAAAAACAGGCCTTGTTTAATAGACTCGATAAGCTATTTAAATTTGTTAAAAAAGATTTTGAGACTCTCATCAAAGAAGATGAAGCCAAAATAAACGATCCCGATTTATCGCCAGCGGACAAGGCTCAAGCTCGCAAAGATAAGGCATGGCATCTCCTTAATTTGGCCAACTTCAAAGCCTTCGGCAAACCGGAAATAAAAAAAAATGATGACCCCAAATTGATATGTACAGCAGATACATGCCCTGTCGTCGAAGGCATACTCGACAAAATAGATGTCAAATTAAGCGATGAAATAAAAAAAAGTGTTATAGAAACAAAAATATTGTTCCTGCTAAAATGGGCAAATCGATTAATCAAGGCCAAAGATATAAATACAGCGCTTGAGAAAGCTAAAGCCGCTGACGCATTAATAGATAGAAAAGAATTAAAAACTATAGCCTGGCTTGCATGGACTTATATAGATATAGCAAGAGCTGGGGAAAAAGAAGCCCTAACAAAAGCTCTGGCGCTAGTTGAGGATGAAGTAGGTGCAGATCAGATCGATAAAAACAGTATGCCAGACAAGAAAACCGGCAAGAAAGGGGGAATACGAAATGGAGTCGCCGATGCGATGATGGGCTTAGCCAAGAAATATCATGACACTGCGCTTTTGGACAAAGCCATAGGCTATTGCAAAAAATATGGGTTTGGCGAATTATATATAAAAGGGCTTTGGATAAGAATAAATGCTAAAAAAAACAATGAGAAAGCTATCGAAGGCGTTATTGGCGATTTAAAAACACTTGCGGCTATTTATTCAAGCAAATCAGGAAGACTATTGCCAGAAAAATTAGCCCTATCCTCTGCGCCAAAACTCACATTTGACGGCAAGATCAAATATTACACTATTGGGATTGTATTAGACAATATCTCGGATCTATTAAAGAAACATGGCGAGAAAGAAAATGCAAAATTATTTCATGATGCCGCCATAGGTGAATATAAACACTATCAACCTATATTTGAAGATTTAGTAATTCGCAAGCCGACTTTTGAAAATTTTTCCACCTTGGCGCAAATATATGCCGCGATAGGCAGATCATATTTGAATGAAAAAGAAAGCAAATCAGATGTGAAAATAAAAGGCCAAAATTATCTAAATTTTGCGGGATTTATTTACAATAAGCTGCTAGGCATACATGATTTTGTTTTTGATGCTCCTGCGCTTAGGCAAGACATTAAAATAAAATTATTGGCTAGCTTCGGCAAAACAAAAGAAGAAGCCAGATTTAAACACCTACATGAATTTTCAAATTATGCGCTGATCGCATTAGAAATTAAACTTAGAGGCATTAAAGTTTCTGGTGATAACGCAAAGCAGGTGGGAGACGATTGCATAACAATATTAAGCGCAATAGAAAGAGCTTTAGAGAAAGAAACGGAAGAGGGTCTGATTGCCGCTCTTGAGAATGGGAAGATTGAAGTAATAAGAATTTGGTCTACGGCATTGATTCGGCTGGGAAGATCTAACGAAATTATTAAATTTTTAAAAGAAAATATCGCTTCATCTCTAAGCAGAAAGAATTATCCCGAAGCCCTGGGCAATATAAAGATCCTGGCTTGGGCCTATAGCGAGGGGAAACAATACAATGAAGTTTTTGCGCTTTATTATGCCTTATTAAATGGCGCCAATACCAATAAGGCGCCGGCATTAAATAATATCCTTGACCTGATAATTAAAAACAGGGAGAACCTCCTTTCGGCAGAAGCGCTAAAAGGTGCGGGACTTAGCATGGAAAAGCTGAAAAACTCGTTCACCCTGCTTATGGCGGAGATGTTTGCCAACGATCTTAAAGTTAAAATTACTGCCGCAAAAGATAAAAAGGATAAAGCTATAATATACCGCGATGCGCTTGCACTATTCGACAAACCCAGCATATTTGAAGAACTCAAAGTCCTGAATTTTATGAACCTTGAAAAGATGGTCAAAGAAATTGCCGAGATCAAATCCGATGATCCGGAAGTTTTAAAAAGCTCATTCCAAGCATATCAACTTCTGGCATGGCTCCATTCTTTGAAAGGATTTTTGATCGAAAAAGTTAAAGGTGGGGGAAAAGGATCTATCGAATATGCCAAAGCCGCAAAAATGGGCGAAAAGCTTCTTGAATTCTCGGCGGATATCATTGCTGATTTTAAGACTCAAGATGATACCCCCTTAACAAGAACTGATATTTATCTATTGGTCGCCGGCCTCTACCAAACTGCGTCCAAAGGAAACGAAAAATATCTGGAAGATGCCCTAAAAGCTTTTAATAGCGCTATAAAAGAGATCGGCGATCCAAAAGATGCATTAGGCAAACTCGCCTTGACCAAAGCATACATCGGCAAAGCGCAAGTCCTTTCATCGCAAGAAAATGCGGAAGAAACAAAAGAGGCGTACGAAAAAGCCTTGTCAATGATCGATCCGAAAGATAAAAAAATGATCCCTTATTTATTAACAGCCACATTAGGCAAAACCGAAGCGATCCTTGCCTTGGCGCAAAAAGGGAAAGACAACACAAAAATGGAAGCCGCGGCAGCAGAGGCAAAACATGATCTTGAAACGATCTTCGAATTAGTCAAGGATTCGACAAGCGAGAACAAGTATAAATTCACGAACGCCCTCCTTTGGGCGCTATCCACCCTATCGGACGCGAAAGGCAAAAATACCCCGGAACTAACGATGCTTATAGCCCTCTATCGTGCATTATTAAAAGGGAAAGATGATACAAGCATCACGGGCTTTTACGGCGGAGCTCTCAAATTCGTGCTTGAGAATAGGAAAAGTTTGTTGGACGAAGATATGCTCAAAGAATTCGACGCGAGCAAATTGATCTTAAGAATGCGCTATATCGGCGCCCTTCTTAGTGCTGAACTTTATGATGAAGGATTTAAGGAATTCCAAGCGATTGAAGGCTTGTTAAAAGCTAATGATGGGAAAGAAACTTTAAAAAATGAAGCTTTAGAAATTGCGAATCTTCTCGCGCGCATGGCTGAAGTTTCATGTTACAACTTGGGGCTTCTTGATAAAGCTGAAGAATTATTTAAAAGGGCTTTCGATCGCGCGCCAAAGACAGATACAGGATCATTATCTCGTATTTACAGGGGGCTTGCTTTCATTTATGAAAAGAAGGGAGACTCCGATAAGGCTTTAAAAAATCTCGACAATGCTTTGGCTCTTTCCGGGACAAGCATCAAAGCATTTTCTGTTGATTACAAGGGCGAACTCGCTAAATTAAAAGACAAAAAAGATGTCGCCCTGATCCAGACATTATTAACTATTGGAAATATATATAACTATAATTCGGATATTAACGACGCTAAAGAATTAATAGCTGATGATGAAAACGCAAAAGAGCACCGCAGGAGGATGGCGTTATCATTCTACAAAGTCGCCGGCCTCTTAGCAAGGGGACTAGATGACAAATATCTGCGCAGACGCCTTATGGCAAAAGCGTGCCACGGCGTTGCCGAAACTTATCGTTTATTTGACAAAGAAGAAGGATATGACGAGGCAAGAAAATTTTATGAACTTGGGATCGAGCTATTGGACAAATCGGGTAAGATATTTAAAGACGATAAAGATGATACCGATGAAAGCGATGAAAGCAGGCGCGATAGCAAAAAAGTATTGGGACAGCTATTTGGCGGGCTCGCGACAAACTACGCCATGCAGAAACAATTCGATATAGCTAATGCTAAAATTGGCGAAGCAACTGCAGCTTTGGCCTCCACACGAGTTATCGACGAACAATTTAAAGATTTTAAAGATAAAAAAGCTGCAATCCTTAACGCTTTGATCAGAGCCGAATATATTGATAAAGCGGGCAATATTCAAAAGAAATTTTATGATGCGAAAAAAGAAGGATTCAAATTAGACGCGACCGTCGAAGCCGGCGACCTAGATAAGATCTATGACATTTTAAAGGGAACTATTGATAGTGAAAAAGAAGCTGGCGGTGCCATTAGAAAATCGGACATTCTTGCGGAGATCAAAAAATCAGCCGTTTCTGACGCTGAGGCTGAGAAGGTGAAAGATCTACTTAGGGATCTGGATGAAGATTATTTCGTATTTAAGCCTACAACTAAAAAAATCGATATTGAGAAACTGGAAATTCCAGATAGCCTAAAGGGTATTCTTCTTGATGCTTACAGAAAATCAGACATAGATGCAGTGAAGAATCTGGAAGAGACCACAAGGAATATAAAGAGAAGGCAAATTGACAAGCTGACTACCGTCCAATTTGGATTTACACGCTTAAGCGAAGATTATAAAAGCGGTTCTACTCATAGCCATAAAACCGGATGGACGCCTTTTGTTAGATCAATTATCAATATAATAACAAATGCTTTTGATCTCCGAGTAAATTACATCGGAAGTCTCGGAAAAGAATTTCCAAGAATTCTCGCAGATAAGAAAAAACGACAGTCTGGATTGAATGTTAATAGACAGCATACCGTATCCGCTGATGTAGATTGGCATCCCGATTATAGCGTTCTCAAAAGAATTCGTGTTGGAGCGGAATCTACAACGGCGACATACAGCATTGCGGAAAATCCTGGGCAATATAATAGATCCATCAATAATGCAGCTTTCCAATCTCTAACTTTAAGAGCTGAAGGCGAGTTCGCAGGTAAACCATTGGCAAAATCAGCTCCATGGCTGACGCTTAGCTTCCAACCTAGAATAGCAGTGTTAGCTAGTAGTACTACATCTCCGCTTATAGAGAATGCAAAACAAATTCAAAAAGAGATATTGGAAAACGACCCAACATCCAAGGTAAGAATTGAAACAGGAAGAAAGCCTGATGACTCAGAAAGAGTATCTATCACAGGAGTTCTCTCCGCAAATATCGATGTACCAGGATTATTCGGCTTGCCAAGATTTAATTTATTTGGTAAGCCATTGTTATTATCAACAAGGGTTGGTGTTGGCGGCGGGTATGATCCACTCCGTTATTTCGGGAACGGATTCTGGCCTGTGAATGGAAATGAGCCTCTGTATAGCCTATACCCATTCCTGAATGTTAGAGGTGAATATGAACTTGGGTCAAGAAATAGCTTCCTATTCGAATTTTATCTACAAAGAACAGCGCCAGGCCTTTCTCAACAAGCTTTCAGAACCGAATTATATGGGAATGCCAAAGCTGGCTGGAGACATTATTTTGACAACGGTCAAAGCTTTGAGGTAAATCTAGAAGGCTCCAAATTTAAAGCGGAAAAGCCGGCAGCCAATGAACACATAGATAATAATTCTGGCAGTATAAATGGAGTCTACAGATTTTAAAATTACGATTTGATTTATTTGTCACACAAGGCTAAAAATATAAAAAAACAGCCCATAAAATATTGTTTTGGGCTATAAATTTATTTCTGGCGATATTGGTGGAAAAGAAATATTAACCATGTATGCAGAGCTTCCACCGTCATCATAATATCCCCTTCCCCCATTTTCTCCCTCAGCCAAAATAGACCCAGATAAATCTGCATTTGCAGCGACTATCTCAATAGCATTACCACCGTAACCTGCGGGGTCATTTATGCCGCCACCCTTTCCACCGCAAGACCCAGCTTCAATTCCAAAACTATCGATTAAGCCATAAGATTTTCCTCCTATGCCACCAACGCCAATATGGCTGCCGCCCGCTCCACCAGACCCAGCAGCGCTATCTCCACCACCAGAGCCATTCGCGCCATCACCCGGACCACAACTCAATGCTTCAACAATAATTTTCGATCTTTCGTCAACTTCAAACAACGAGGTAGTAATTTTTATGTATTGAGATGAAAAATGTACCGTTCCACCATTAATCACTCTAAAACTTGAAGGATTCGGACAATCAAATAGAATTGCTTCTTCTGAATCTATTACTAAAGGCTTTCCGTTTTCACATTCTGGCTTAACGGACATACATCCCAAGGTCGGGGCCGTTACAAGAAGTGCAGAAAAACCAAGATTCATCAATCTTGTTCGACTTGTCGTAAGAGTACTTAGCTTATTATCAAATAATTTTACAAATCCGAAGCTTTGTTTTATTCCACCGAAAAATCTTGCTGCAGATATCATAGATTCCCTCCTAAAATTGAATTCAATTGAGCACATTCGATCAGAAAAACAAGTATACTGCCTATGTCGAGAGCTCCGAAAAATTAGCAAGTCAAAAACAATGATGATTTAAAGAGATTTTAGGGGCTGAATTTCAGTCCTTTTTTGTTTTTCTCTTTTCTTTTTCCCTCCTTTCCTAAGATTTTTGAGTCATTCTGAATAATTAACCATCATCAGGACACACCCCTCCCTTGGGCGGCGCCAAGGCCGCCAGCAGGCTAAGCGTTTTTAGCGTGCCATCTTTAAGCGCGCCCATAATTTTCTTGAACCATTTTTTGAGATTAGAAGCCATGGCTGCAAGATAGGCCTGAATTCTGACCCTAGACAATCCTCGGTATCTTGCCCTTTTTAGCCCATGGTTGTTTTTTAAATCTGCCTGCCTCGGCTCGATCTTATAGCGTTCTCCTTTCATCACGAGCTCATATTCCTCAAACCTGCGCTCGGCAGGATATCCTGCCGGGCAAAAAAGGTGTCCGCATTCAAAGTAGAAATTATCCCATACAAGGCCTCTCTCTTTGTTCTTGGTTGGCACCAGAGGGATGTAAAGATTTGAAACGCCAAGAGCTTTCAGCTCCGTCCTTGTATTGCCGAAGTCATATTTGGCGTCGGCAGTGAAGTGGAGAGGAACTATTCCTAAGTTTTCTTTTTGCTGTTCCAATAGAGGAGCAGCAGATTTTTCTTCCGGGTGGCCAGCCTTGTCCGCTTCAATAGCAGTTATGATCCCATACTTGTGGTCAAGATTGGACTCAACTTTGTATCCGGCAAAGAACTTTTTGTCACTCTTGGCTCCCCAACTTGCGTCTGGATCCGAAGGATTGATCATTTTGCCGACAATCTTTTTTTCATCTTCTTTCTTTTGCTTTTTCCCTTCCTCATCAAAACACTCGTCCTTTCTTTCTTCTAATATCCTGTCCAGGAGTTCCATTTCCTTTTTCACTTCAATATTGTTGTTGAGGGAAGAGCTGCGCTTGACAGCGTCGTAGACCAGACCTGCAGCCGCAATCAGCTCCTCAAAATACTTCTGCTTGAATGAAATCGTCAAAGAATGTTTTTTCTTTAGCAGACGTTTTAAGCATTAGATTCCTCCTATATCAATAGTTTACTACTTCAGGAGAATATGTCAAAAACAGCCTTCTCTGTATTCCTTGCGCATCAAAGGATTGCGAGCAACAAAAAATAGTTTACTCCAAAGTGAAATTTTCGGGGGGCTGTCGATATATATGTGAGGCCAAAAAGAAAAAGATAATCCATGGGAAAATGGGTTGATTTTTCAGAGACCTTTAAGAGAGAACGGTCGGAGTAAATATTAATATGGAGGACTAAAATGGGATTGTTAACGACTTTTGCTGTAAGGAATAGTGTTCATATGACTGTCCCTAATAGGATTGGAAGATTCATTGCTTCAAGTAGATTGGTTTTTTATTCAAGCTTAACAGCTACGGCTGCGGGAGAAGCCGCTCCTTTTGTTTATGCGCAGAACCAATTAGCACAATTTGGAATGGAATTGGGTCTACTAACATGTCCCGCTGGATTGATGGCGACAATAACCGGCGCCATTGTAATTGGAACTTACATAGTAAGACAAGTTGAATATGAATATCTAAAAAATTTAGAATTGAACAATCAAGTGGCAGAAATTCGTGAAAAGATCAAAGAAGCTACTCCAGAAGAATTGAGAGCTTTTTCGACGCATCCTCTTGAAGGTGTAAGATCGGAAGTGGCAAGATGTGAGAGAACTCCTCACAATGTGCTTGAGAAATTAGCTTATCATTCTTACTTACGATAGAGTTGGAGTTGCGACAATAACAAATAGTATACTTGAAGAATCAACATTATTGAAAATCCTTACCACAGGAATGAGCCCTTCGGAAGATGTGCTTTGTGCCATTGCATCAAATCCAAACACTCCAATATCTGTTCTTGCAAAGATGGAAAATTATGATGGAAGAAGAATATTCCAAGGATTTATAATAAATCCCACGGTTTCATTGCTATTGCAAAGAGCATCTGACGCAACCGACCCTGAAGAATTAAGGGAACTAGCAAGTAATCCAATAAAACGAGTGAGAAGTAGGGTTGTAAACAATCGTAATGTTCCTTATGAAGATTTAGATAGGCTTTCCAAAGAGTTCCCTCATGCTAGAAACGTGTTGGAGGAGAGGGCAAAAGAAACGCCGTTAGCAGATCTTTTAGGGAAAATGGCACAAAGCACTTGGGTTGCGGTTAGAATTGCCGTTGCCGGAAATTCCCATACCCCTGAAAATCTATTGAGCATTTTGAGTGCGGATAAAGAAGCTTTGGTCGTAACTGCAATTGTGCAAAATAGTAGAACTCCTGAAAAAAATATTTTGTCGTTAACTGATAATCATGAAATGCTTGATCAAAAAGGAAGTAATTTATGGGAGGCATTGGCAAGGAATGTGCGTTTGCCGGCAGAAAAATCAGCTAAATTAATATGTAAATATTTACCGATGAGTACTAAGGAGATATCATATCAACCAGCAGAGGCAGAACATTATGAAAAGAGGCATTCAGAAGTCGAAACTCCAGGGAGATATGAATCAAATGGTTACCCCGAGATAATAGGGGTTGATGAAGATGTGTTAATTGAGGCAAAACCTGAGGTGCCATATCAACCTGCGGAATATGCTTCGGACTTACAATAGAACCTGTACATTAAATTTGGGGGTTTTGCATTGAAAAGTTTATTAGAATGCCAGGATATCAGTGGAAGGATCAACAAAAAAGTCAAATAATGGGAGAAAGAAGTTTTTTCAGTATAGGAAGATCTGTTTTACAGGTATCCCAAACTACTTTTCTGTCTACACCAAAATATTCATGTATCAACCGATTTCGCATGCCTACCATATCCTGCCATGGTATTGACGGATTCTTTTTGCAGAAATCCGCACTTATATTTTTTGCCGCTTCGCCGATAATTTCAAGCTCCCTAACAACGGCGTCTAGCCTCATATCATCCTGAAACAGAATTTCCTGTGATTTTCCCGACAAGTATTGCTCGATCTTTTCAATTGCTTCAAAAATATGGCTTAAATAAACTTGATTATTTCCCATAAACAGGTTCCGCTTTTTTAAAAACATCACTTCTAAAATATTTGCTTAAAGCATCGGGTGTTTGTAAGTCAATTTTTTTCCCGACATATTTTTCAATAATATTTTGGATGTTTACCAGCCGAAAGAAGCCTACTTTTGATTTCGGGGAAAATTCCACCAACAGATCGACATCGCTGTCTTTGTTTGGTTTGCCATACGAATAGGACCCAAAAAGACGGATGCTTTTAATGTCTTCTTTCAAATTATTCTCTTCAATTGCCCTTAGTATTAATTTCTTTATTTTATATTTTCCCATATCAACAATATAATATCATAAGTTAATAATTTACGCTATTACCTGACCCCCACTGCTTAGACCCGGTCAAGCCCCCTAGTTTCTGGACCAAAATAGCCCCTGAAAAGTAGAGACTTTTTCTGTTTCCGACCTTTCCTCCGTTCCAAAGAAAGAACGAAGAAATAGTCCCGCATAGGAAAGTTTATCAGCATATCAGGCTAGAACAAAGGCACAGGAAAAGGCTTAGGCGCGGGAACAAACGCCCTTTATTGTTGTTCGACCTTACATTATTAAACTATTCAAAGGAAGTTTTCCAATGGCTGAAATCCCAAATAATATAAAACGATCATTGAACTTGTTTTTGCAGGATATCCAATCCATTTGCAGTTTGGATAAGGTGATCCTGTATGGCTCATTTGCAAAGGGCAAAGAAAGCCTCGAAAGCGATATTGATTTGGCAATATTTTCAAAAACCGCTACCGATAAGAACAGGCTATCGTTAATGTCAAAAATGCTTGCAAAAGTCTCAAAATATAAGCTTGATTTCCAGCCATTGGTCTTTAGCTTCAAAGACTATTCATCAACTGACAATGCTTTTATCCAACAGGAAATAAAAAATAAAGGCATTTCCCTGAAGTAATCCGATCATTTCGCGAGGCGGGACTGATTCTCTGATCGCCTGATGGTCTCCATCTCCCGCTTCCCAACCAAATACCCATATGATAAAATTAACCATAAGGAATCAAGGTGAAGCCACATTGAACCCTACAGTATTTCGAATAAAGGGATATAGATTTTATTTTCTCTCAAACGAAGAGATGAGAATGCATGTTCATGTGGAATGTGAAGATGGCGAAGCAAAGCTATGGGTGGAGCCAATAGTTTCACTTGCAACTTATTACAAGTTAAATGCTAAAAAGTTAAATGAAATACAAAAGATCGTAGAGGGGCAAAAAGATGAGATCATCAAAGAATGGAAAAGACATTTCGGTAAGCGTTGAAAATATTACTTCTTTTGGCATATGGCTTCTCGCGAAAGAAAAAGAGTACTTTCTTAAATACAGGGACTATCCCTACTTCAAAAACCAATCTGTAAGCTCGATCCAAAACGTCAAACTGCTTCATGGTTTCCATCTTTATTGGCCAAAGCTTGATATTGACCTGGAAATTGATTCCCTTGAAAATCCAGAAAAATATCCGCTAAAAAGCAAGCTCTAATCCTTCCTAAACGATAATAAAGAAATTTGATCAATTCGCGAGACGGATTGAAAAGGCTATCAGGCTAGAACAAAGGCACAGGAAAAGGCTTAGGCGCAGGGTAAAGCGGAATAATTATTATTTTCCTTGATGAAGATAAAGGTTGAATGCGACTATTCCGGAAATAATGGTTGCGATAATGCCTGCAACAACAAGCGGAGTCAACATATTACAACCTCCCTTTAATAAACATGAAGTAAACAACAAGTATTAAGATTGCGCTAATTATTGAAGCAACAGAAAACATATTTAGCAAGTCTTGGGAAATCATGATTGGACCCCCTTGGTAATTCCCAGCGAAACAACAAGGAAAAACAATGCCAACAATAACCCCCAAAAGCCAAAAGCGATAAATTCCCCAAATTTTTTTGAAATAAAAAATGGCGTAATAATGCCGGCCGAGAGCCAAGCGACCGCCCCATTCACAAAAAAAGTTGCAAGCATTTTTTTCTGGCCGGTCGAGAGTTTTTGCATACTTAAATCCTATCAAAAGAAGATATCAAAGTCAATTATTTGTGCAATTCCGGAAATTCGATCAATTCGCGACACTAGTTTACAGCGTGATATAATTATTTCATGCACATCCTAGCCATAGAAACCTCATGCGACGAAACCGCTGCCTCCGTTTTAAAAAACGGGTCGGAGATCCTGTCCAACGTCGTGGCAACTCAAACCGAATTCCATAAAAAATACGGTGGAATTGTCCCCGAGATCGCCGCCCGCAAACATGTAGAACTTATAAGTCCTGTCATTCAAGAAGCGATTGATAAAGCAAATATCCCATTTGATAAATTAGATGCAGTCGCTGTCACCTATGGACCTGGACTTATTGGATCGTTAATAGTCGGCCTCTGCGCGGCAAAAGCTCTAGCTTGGTCGATTAAAAAGCCTCTCATCGGCGTCAATCATCTTGAAGGACACATATACGCCAATTTGTTAACATCCAACTTCCAACACCCAGCATCCAAACTCGCCTCCTCACCCAAATCTAGCTTCCCTTTCCTATGCCTCTTGGTTTCCGGCGGCCACACAATGATCGTGCATGTAAAAAATCATGGAAAATATGAAACCATTGGAAGAACAAGGGACGATGCTGCCGGAGAAGCTTTTGACAAAGTCGCTCGAGTTCTGAATCTAGGTTATCCCGGCGGGCCTATAATAGATAGATTGGCAAAAGAAGGAAATCCACTTTCTGTAAAATTCAAAAAGCCGATGGTCGAGGACCAATATGGATACGATTTTTCTTTTTCGGGAATTAAAACAGCTGTAGTAAATTACGTAACGCGCACCGCGAAACGCGCTTCGTTTCCCACATCTCAGTCGCTGGACGCACATCACATTAGAGATATCTGCTCTTCTTTTCAGAATACCGTAATTGTCACTTTGGTTGAAAAGCTAATACAGGCGGCAAGGGATCTACATATTAATACCGTATCTTTAGCGGGAGGCGTATCGGCAAATTCGCAATTAAGAGAATATCTTACAATACGATGCGCGGAAGAAGGCCTTTCATGCTTGATACCTTCATTCGAATTCTCAACAGACAACGCCGCTATGATCGCTTGTGCGGCATACTATAAGTTTCAAAGGAAAGAATTCTCCGCCCTTCGCCTAAAACCTCTTGCTTCTTTAAAGTTATAGCCACCCCCACTGTCCCTTCGGGACGTCTCCCCCTTATTAAGGGGGAGAATGAGAGGGGGTTATGATATAATTTCTTTATGAAAATCGATGTAGACCACGTTGCAAAACTTGCACGACTTGGGCTTTCAGACATTGAACAGGAAACATTCGGCAAACAATTGGGCGATATATTAAAATACGCCGATAATTTAGGGAAGCTTGACCTAAAAGACATCCCCTCCACTTCGCATGCAATACCCATGAAGAATGTCATGCGCGAAGATATTGTTGAAAAGTGCGAAGACATCAAATCAATACTCGCTAACGGCCCAGAAGTCGAAAATAATATGTTCAAAGTCCCAAGGATTATAGAATAATGACCAAATCCCAATTCCCAAATCCCAACATGGTATCGCCTTCGGCGATAATTAAATATAATAAAACATTGTTGGTCATTGGTCATTGGTCATTGGAAATTTAATTTTATGCAAACAAAATCCTGCCATGAATTAAATAGTTTATTATTAAATAAAGAAATTAGTTCGGTTGAGCTAACCGAAAAAATATTTGACCGAATCGACAAAGTTGAAGGAAAAGTACAGGCATTCGTCACATTAACTCGCGAAGAAGCAATAAAGCAGGCGAAGGAAGCCGATCTCAAGATTAAAAACAATAAAAGTGTAACACCTCTAACCGGAATTCCGATCGCTATCAAAGATAACATGTGTACAAAAGGAATTTTGACAACTTGTTCGTCCAAGATCCTTGATAATTATATTGCCCCTTACGATGCGACAGTCGTTACAAAACTGAAAGAAGCAGGAACGATTATAATCGGCAAAACCAATATGGATGAATTCGCAATGGGCTCATCAACCGAGAATTCGGGGCTTCACAAGACATTTAATCCTTGGAATCTTGAAACTGTCCCCGGCGGATCATCAGGGGGATCTGCGGCTGCGGTTGCGTCGGGAGAATCGGTTGCGGCAACGGGATCTGATACCGGTGGATCGATCAGACAGCCGGCATCGTTTTGCGGCGTTGTAGGGTTAAAACCAACCTACGGAAGAGTTTCAAGATACGGGCTTATAGCATTCGCTTCATCTCTTGATCAAATAGGGCCTATCACAAAAGATGTAACAGATTCGGCGATCATGTTAAATATTATCTCGGGATATGACAAGAAAGATTCAACCTCGGTCAATAGGCCTGTTCCGGATTATAGAAAAGCATTGATAGATGATGTTAAAGGCTTAAGAATTGGCGTTATAAAAGAACTAATAGGCGAAGGAATTGACCCCGAAGTTAAAAAATTCGTAGAAACGGCAATAAATAAATATGATGAATTAGGCGCGAAGATAGTTGGCGTATCGATGCCTTCGTTTGAATATGCCGTAACAACTTATTATTTAATAGCTCCCGCAGAGGCCAGCTCAAACCTCGCCCGCTTTGATGGCGTCAAATTCGGACATAGAGCCAAAGAAGCAAAGGACCTATTGACCATGTATTACAATACCCGCCGCGAAGGCTTTGGGCCCGAAGTTAAACGAAGAATAATGCTCGGCACTTATGCCCTATCGGCAGGATATTACGATGCTTACTATCTAAAAGCTCTCAAAATCAGGACTTTGATCAAACAAGATTACGACAAAGCATTTGAAAAATGCGATGTTCTCGTTTCGGCAACATCGCCAACCGTTGCTTTTAACATCGGTGAAAAAGCGGATGACCCGCTATCGATGTATCTATCGGATATCGCGACAATTCCCGTAAACCTGGCTGGACTTCCCGCAATTTCTATCCCTTGCGGATTAAGTAAAGGGTTACCGGTCGGATTACAGATCACGGGAAAAGCTTTTGGCGAAGAAACACTTCTCCGAACTGCATATACTTTTGAACAAAATACCAATTGGCATGAAGGAAAGCCAAATCTATGAGCAAATACGAAACTGTTATAGGGCTTGAGGTCCACGCCCAGCTAAAAACTAACAGCAAAATGTTCTGCGGATGCGCAAATCACTTTGGAGACGCGCCAAACACAAATATTTGCCCTGTTTGCACTGGCCAACCTGGCGTATTACCCGTTATCAACAAAAAAGCGATCGAGCTTGCCATAAAAACAGCACTTGCGCTTAATTGCAGGATAAATAAAAGTTCGATATTTGCAAGAAAACAATATTTTTATCCCGATCTTCCGAAAGATTTCCAAATATCACAATTTGACCTGCCTTTGGCCGAACACGGGAAGATCACAATTGAAGTTAATGATGTAAAAAAAGAGATAGGAATTACAAGAATACATCTTGAAGAAGATGCTGGGAAGCTTGTGCATGTAGGAGCCGCAAGAATAATGGGATCGGATTACAGTTTGGCCGATTACAACCGCGCGGCAACCCCTCTTATGGAAATAGTAAGCGAACCGGATCTTAGAACTCCGGAAGGTGCGAAAGCATATATGGAAGCACTTGCCCATATTTTGGAATATATAGATGTCTGCGATGCCAAAATGGAAGAAGGATCACTTCGATGCGATGCAAATATTTCAATTAGACTGCATGGAGCGCCAAAATTTGGGACAAAGACCGAAGTTAAGAATATGAACTCTTTTAAGGCTGTTATGAAAGCCCTCTCCGCCGAAGAAAAAAGGCACAGGGAAGTAGTTGAAGAAGGCGGTACAATTATCCAAGAAACCCGCTTCTATGACGACGAGACCGAAACCACGTCCGGTATGCGCAGCAAAGAACACAGCCACGATTACAGGTATTTTCCTGAACCTGATTTGGTACCGATCGAACCGGAACAAGCGTGGATCGAAGAAATAAGAAAAACTTTGGGAGAGTTGCCCGAAGCGCGAGAGAAAAAATTCGTTGGCGAATATGGTATAGCCCCCGAAACAAGCAAGATACTTATTTCCGACAAAAATATGTCCGATTACTTCGAAGAGACTATAAAACATTATGATAAACCAAAAATTGCCGCGAATTGGATCGTTGGAGATATTACTGCATTCTTAAAAGAAGCTAAATTATCGATCAAAGAATTATCTTTTACGCCCGAAAATCTGGCAAACCTATTAAAATTGATCGACGGCGGAAAGTTAAGCTCATCAATGGCAAAAACAGTGCTAATTGAAGCGCTAAAAACCGGCAAGACTGTCGAAGATATTATTAAAGAACAGGGATTGAGCCAAATATCTGATGAATCCGAGCTTCAAAAGATCGCTCAAGATATAATAAATAATAATCCTAAACAAGTTGAACAATTCAAGACCGGAAAAGAAGCAGTCCTAATGTTTTTTGTGGGACAGATCATGAAGGCGACAAAAGGCCGAGCAAATCCCGACACTGTGCAGAAGATCTTGAAAGACGAGCTTTCAAAATAATGCAAGACATCTCATACACTCTCGATAATACTCTTTATCTAAACATAACTAACCGCTGCACGAACGCGTGTTTTTTCTGCATTCGCTATAAGACCCATAAATTCCACGGTAAATATTCTCTATGGCTCGAACGCGAACCATTAACAGATGATGTCATAAAAGCTATCGGAGATCCGAATCAATATGACCAGATCGTCTTCTGCGGCTACGGCGAATCTTTGATAAGACTCAATGCCGTAAAAGAAATATGCAGTTGGATAAAATCACAATCTTCAACTCGCCCCCTATCCCCCTCTCTTAATAAGAGAGGGGGAAACCCGAGCATAGCGAGGGAGGGGGTGAGTTTAAGAGTCGACACCAACGGTCAGATGAACCTATTTTACGGAAGGAATATATTGCCCGAGCTAAAAGGTCTGATCGATATCATGTCCATATCGCTAAACACCGAGAAAGCGGAATCATATAACGCGATCTGTAATTCATTTTTTGGGCTCAAAGCTTATGGCGAAGTACTTAGTTTTATTAAAGAGGCCAAGAAATATATCCCCTATGTCGAAGCAAGCGTTGTTAATTTGCCAAATCAAGTCAATATCGAGGAAGCTAAAAAGATCGCAGAAGACATAGGCGTTAAATTAAGAGTGAGAACTTACTACGAGGAAAAATACGTTCCTTAGATGGAATAGCTCCCTTCGAAGACTTTTTCTGCCGGTCCGCGCATGATAATATGGTTGTCTGATGCCTGCCATTCGATATCCAGATTCCCACCAGGAAGTTTAACCAATACTTTTCTTCCGGTTTTTTTAAGAAGTACAGCCGCGGCAACTAAAGCGCAGGCACCGGTTCCACATGCCAATGTTTCGCCTGCCCCGCGCTCCCAAACTTTTAGCTCTATTTCATGGTCGTTAATAATTCGCGCAAATTCAACATTTGTTTTATTTGGGAAATGCGGATGGTTTTCGATTTGAGGACCTATCTCAGAAATATTAACTTTTGCAAAATCATCCACAAAATTTACTGCATGCGGATTTCCTATAGATACTGAATAGATTTCAATAGCTCCATAATTTGTCATTTGTAATTTGACATTGGTCATTTCCGAAGGTATCCCCATGTCAACCTCGGCGCCAACAACGACGCCTTTTTCTAAAATAACAGCCGGGACAATGATGCCTGCTTTTGTTTCAACGGAAATCACTTCTTCTTTTAATTTATCGACCTCAAAAACATATTTCGCGAAACATCTGATGCCATTCCCGCACATTTCGGGCTCCGACCCGTCGGAATTAATTATTTGCATTCTGTAATGGGCTTTCGTAGACGGCCAAACAATTATCAATCCGTCAGCCCCAACTCCAAAATGCCGGTCGCAAATATCGACCGCCAATGCGTGAAGATCGACCTTTGAAAGGTCGGTTTTTCTCGAATCAATGACCACAAAATCATTGCCAAGCCCCTGGTATTTAATAAAACTTATTGTATCCATATTAACCTCACATACCCCCTCTTCCGCTTCGCTCCATCTCCCCATTGATAAGGGGGAGATTATAGAGGGGGTCAAAATAACTAGCGCAAGTTGAAGACGATTCCCAAACTGTCACTTTATTTAATTCTTTAATATCCCTTTTAAGTTCATTAAATACCACTTTAGCTATATTTTCGCTCGAGGGATTGTCAATTTTAAATTCCGATATCTCGCATAAGTCCTTATGGTCGAAGCGATCCAAGATATTTTTCAGTAATCTCTTGATCTCATGGAAATCCATCATTATCCCGATATCATTAAGCTTTGCGCCCGCAATAAACGCCTGGATACGAAAAGTATGCCCATGCAAATTCTCGCATTTGCCTTTGTATCCCCGCAATGCGTGAGCCGCGGCGAACGTATCTTCTACCATCAATTCATACATGATATAATTATACTATAAATAATGGATGAAAAAATCATAAAACTTACTTGCGCAGATCCTGCCGACCACCGCTTGAACGACGATATTACGGAAACTGAATATTTTGGATATCCGTTAGAATCAATTATTAATGCCGAAGAAAGATTGGCCAACAAAGAAAACCGTTCGATCGCGTATTTCTCGATGGAATTCGGTCTGGCGCCCAGTATTTACAATAAATTGGAAAGTAAGCATCCGATCCATGAACTTAACAGGATCAAAAAGCACGAAATATTCTCAAACCTCAAAGATATGGATTATTACCATTCTTTCCTTTTCGAAGAGCTCCTGGACCTTCCAATTTACAGCGGCGGTTTGGGCGTCCTTGCTGGAGATGCCCTAAAATCTTGCGCAGACCTCAATTTATCCGTGGCTGGAGTCGGGATATTATGGAATAAAGGATATTTTAAGCAAAATTTTTGGTTCAAATACGGCCAAGTCCCCGAAGAACTGCAATGGGACCCAAAAACTTATCCCGGACTCGTCCCGCTTGATAAGTATATTACGATCCCTCTTGGCAAGTTCGGCCTCAAATTAAAGCTTTGGAAATATTACGTTTACAGCTGGGACAAAAAGAACGTAGTTCCGCTTGTTTTGATGGACGCTAACCTTCCAGAGAATCCTGATAACTTCAAAAGGCTGACAGACCAGCTTTATCGCGCAGATTATCCTTTGATAAAGATTGCCCAAAGGGCATTGCTCGGTATTGCGGGGATCAAAGCTCTTGATGCGCTAGGTTATTCGATCGATCTTTATCATTTGAACGAAGGCCATGCGGCACTTGCGTACCTTGAAGCAAAAAAGCCTCTCGCGTATACATGCCATACCCCCGTTGAAGCTGGGCACGACCGCTTCCATAAATCCGATCTTTTGAAACTTTTATCCGAGGATGAAGTATCGAAGATAATGGCGACGCCGGCGGCTGAAGGCGATATAGCTAATTTCACAAAACTTGCCATGAGTACAGCGTCTTACGTGAACACGGTAGCTCAAAAACATGGCGAAGTGACCAGGATACAATTCCCAGATTTCCGGGATAAAATATTCAGCATTACAAACGGCGTACACACCCCCACTTGGATGTCTAAATCGATTGCAGAAGTTTTGGATAAATACCAAGACAAGATCGGCCCCTGGAGACAAGATCCCGACAACCTGAAAAATGTCGTAAATCTAAAAGATAACCAACACTTCAAATTCGACCTATGGAATGCCCACCAGCATAACAAGAAGAATTTATGTAAAGTCCTAAAATATTGGCTGCTCGATGAATCCGTATTCACCGTTTGCTGGGCCAGAAGAATTGCTCCTTATAAAAGGCCAAGCCTGATCCTGCATAATCTGGAAAGGATCATCAATATCGCAAAAACCGTAGGTCCAATGCAGATAATACTTGCCGGAAAGGCGCATCCGTCCGACAACATGGGATCGACCCATATTAGAGAAATATTAAATAAGATAGATGCGCTGACAGAAAAGAGAGATATTCTAAAGGTCTTGTTCCTGGAAAATTATGATACATATATTTCAAAACTGCTTGCTTCATCTGTCGATGTTTGGCTAAATAACCCGCTTCCGCCTTTTGAAGCGTCGGGGACATCAGGAATGAAAGCTATCGCGAATGGTGTTCTTCAGCTTAGCACCAAAGACGGTTGGGTAGTTGAAGCGGCGGAAATGGGCCTTGGCCGGATCTTTGGATACTTCCCCAAGGAAGGCGAGCTTGGAAGCGAATACGATTATCATCTCGCGGAAGATTCCGACGCGTTATGCCAAAGCTTGGAAGAGATGGCGGGGCTTTACAACTGCACGATATATGAAAAAGATTTCTTTTATAAGTCGGAATGGATTGACATGATGATAAACTGCATCGCGGCAGCTTCTTTCTTTAATACGAACAGGATGATATCCGAATATAACGCGAAGATCTGGAAATTATAGTTTGATCTGCTTCGCGGAGGCAATAGGCCTTGAAAAAAGCTTGTTCCCCAACTCCAAAAATTGTTCAACTTTCCCGGTAACCAAATAACTATACTTCGCCTTATGATTTTTACTGTTCAATAATTGGTGTTTCCCCAAAACTTCCATCAATTCGTTGGCTGCATATTCTGATGGATCAACAAGCGCAACATTTGGACCGGCTATGCTTGATAAGACCTTAACCAAGTGCGGATAATGCGTACATCCGAGGATCAAAGTATCGATCCCTTCTTTTAATAGCGGCTTTAAGTATTCGACCGCAATTTTTCTTGTCTCATCGGTCTCGATAAATCCCCCCTCGATCATTGGGACAAACAAGGGGCATGGAGAGCTTAAGACCTTTGCGGTATCTTTTAACTCATGGATCGTTCCTTCATAGGCTTTGGAATTAATGGTCGCAAGAGTCGCTATGACCCCTATCTTTTGGTTATGCGTCTTATCAAGCGCGGCCTTTGCTCCCGGCCTTATAAGGGATATTATCGGGAATTTATACTTCTCTTTTAGCACAGGATAAGCGATAGATGAAGATGTCCCGCACGCCATGACAACAGCTTTGACCTTGGCTTTTTCAAAATGATCGAGGATCTCCCTGTTTATCTTAATTATCTCGTCATCCGGCCTTCCACCGTAAGGAACGCGGGCGGTATCGGCAATATAAATGATATCTTCGTGGGGAAGTAGCCTTGTTATTTGCGAGAGGACAGATAGCCCGCCGACCCCGGAATCAAAAACGCCTATCGGGGATGCTTTTTCACTCTTCGATCCGTCCTCGATCTTTTTCGAATATGAAACCACTTTATCGGATTTAATTTTTTGTATATCGCTATTCATCTTGAAAAATAATTAATTATCCCCCTAGTTACGCTGTCCGCGATCTCCTTTTTAAAGCTTTTTTTTTGGGCCAGAGCCCCTTCATGCGGATCCGTGATATATACAGGCTCGATCAAGACCGACGGCATTGTCGAATGGTGGATCGTATAGAACATTGCGCGCCTAACTCCCCTATCCTGCCTCCTCAAATTCAATACCATTTCCTTGTGCACAAGAGATGCCAGCCTAAAGCTCTGCGGGGTGTAATAATACGTTTCGGTGCCGGATATCGATCTCCCGTCGATCGAATTATAATGCACTCCAATATAAATGTCAGCTTTGGCATTTTCCGTAAAATCGACTATATCCGAAAGATCGTTCTTAATATCCAATCTCCTGGTCATAAAAACCGAAGCGCCATTTTTCCTTAATTGGTCGGAGATAAGAAAAGCGGTCTTTAATGTCAGGTCTTTTTCCCTAATGCCGTTTACTCCAAAAGCTCCGGGATCTTCCCCTCCATGCCCAGGATCAATTACTATCTTCCGCCCCTTCAGGATATTGCTTGTCTTTGCGATCCCGCTAATGATAGGTTCCAGGACTTCTATTTTTATTGGGTGGCGGGCATCTGCGCGCGTATCTTCGGGACCAGGGTATTTAACGCCCTTGTCTGTGTACATGCAAGGGATATCTACATCCGAAATCTCTATGAGCACTTCCCCTTTTCCATATAAAGAAGCGATCTCATATTTAACATTCTTTTTTAATTCGATGACAAGTCTTGCATTATCGCCTTCGGGGCTCGTTGACCTAATAACTTTGATCCTTGAGCTTTTCTTGGGTGCGGTTTCGAATTTGGACGTTTCGGAATCTTTAAAAGTTAAGACAAGCCTATCAGGGAATGCTTTAATTGTTGGGGTCACATAATCGGACGTATTGACCAATATCTCATCATAATATTTATGCCACTTGATCTCCGCGCTTTCTATCTTTACGGGCTCGGCAAAGGCAGGAACAATAAATAAAAAGCAGAACAAAACCGCAAGAGCAATAGCCCTCACCCATTTTATTCTTATTTGAAAACTATTAGATATTTCCCCTCTCCCACTGGGAGAGGGGTTGATAGAATAAAGTATCGAAACAAAATAGTCGGGTGAGGGTTTAGAAAGTTTCACGAATTAGTCTCAGGAGTTTTTTTCTTTCATTCAAGCTCGGATCATCCAATACTTTTTCCAAAAGCTTATTTAATATTTTTCCGACCTGCGGCCCCGGTTTGATCTTGAGCTCGGACATTATGTCCCTCCCATTTATCTTAAGATCGGATAGGCGTAAAGCATTCTCTTCTTTAAATACCTTGTTGATGCGTTTTTCTAAATTCTTTAAATAAGCGGCGCTAGTCCTTGCTCTCATGGCAAACATATCTGCGCGCCGCAACAAAAAAAGGTCATCGATGTTCTCGATGCCAACCCTTTTGATAAATCTTCGTATTGCAGAAGCGCCCCAGGTCTTGTCGTAGTTGAACATATGGTTTGAAACAAGGTTTGAAACTTTTTTTATGATCTCATTGCTGAACTTTAGGCGCTTTAAAATATTTTCCGCCATTTGAACGCCTTTTTTATCGTGGTTATAGAAAGTTATGCCCTTTTTACCTGCCTGCCGGTAGGCACGGCATTTTGGCTTGGCTATATCGTGAAGCAATGCGGCAAGCCTCACGATTAAGTTTTCTCTCGGGGCTCTATCGCACGAATAAAGGCTGTGAAAATATACATCATACTTATGATATCGAAGGGGCTGTTTTACTCCTTTCATTTTCACGATCTCGGGAATAAATAGCCGCATTATTTTTGCGCGATCCAAATAATCCAATCCTACAGATGGTTTTTTTGTTTTCAAGATCTTTACCAATTCATCGTGGACCCTTTCGATCGAGACCATTTTTACTACTTTTAGTACTTTAGGGATCGCATTGAATGTTTTCTTATCGATTACAAATCCAAGCTGGGCGGCAAAACGGCAAGCCCTTACCGGCCTTAAGCCATCTTCTTTGAATCTTTCGATGGAATCGCCAACTGCTCTGATAGTTTTATTTTTGAGATCTTTTATTCCTGAGAAAAGGTCAAAAAACACAAAATCGATCGGATCGTAAGCCATTGCGTTGATCGTAAAATCACGCCTTAAGAGGTCTTCTTCAAGCTTCTTTGTGAATTTAACGTTTTCAGGATGCCTTCCGTCGAAATATTTTTCGTCTTTGCGGAAAGTAGTAACTTCGAACGGAGTATTATTCAAAAGGACAGTGACTGTCCCAAATTTTATGCCGGTAGGTATTACTTTTTTGAATAATTTTGATACGACATCGGGTGTAGCGTCTGTTGTAATGTCCCATTCGTTAGGCGTAATTTTAAGCATGAGATCGCGGACGCACCCGCCGACCAAATAGCATTTATACCCGTTCGCTTTTAATGTTTTTACGATCGCAAGGGCGTCTTTATTGATCTTGGATTTTTTTAGCGGCATTTTCCAATTTTATCACAAATATATGATAAAATGATACAAATGAACACCCTTCTAAGGGCGCTTCTTGCCCTCCTTATCCTTGCAATAACTTTTTTTAATGGGGATAAGCTACTAAAGGCTATTCCACAATTCGTTCCGCATAAAGTTAAAATATTATCAAGCAAAGGGATATATGTTACATCATCGACCGCTCAAAGCAAAAAGAGCCTGGAATACATCAAAAACATCTTAAAAACACGCAATCTTGATACTATCGTATTGGACGTAAATTATATTATCGATAAAGATATTATCCCATTGATACAAGAAAAAAAACTGCATTCGGATACTCAATTGAAACCGAACACTTGGCTAAAAAACTTTACGGATGAAATGCATAAGCTGGGATACATTGTAACTGCAAGGATCGTCGTATTCAAAGACGATCATTTGATCATTGCAAGGCCCGACCTGTCCGTAATGAATCCCGGCGGGACAATAATGCGCGATCGCAAAGGCGGCCATTGGGTCGACCCATATGCCGATGAAGCCAGATTATATAAGGTTGCTATGTCGGAAGTTGCCGCATTGTCGGGGGTCGATGAGATCCAATTCGATTACATCAGATTTCCGGTAGAGGGAAACGCAAAATACACCGTGTTCCCCCATCAGAAAAAGGATGTTTCAAGAGTTGGCATCATATGCCAATTTTTGGAAGAGACAAAAGAAAGATTGAAACCATACAATGTTTCCTTGGCTGTCGATATATTCGGCGTCGCGGCATGGCAGAGCAAAAATGATGTTGAGAATTTGGGACAAGACCTAAAATTAATGGCAAAATACCTTGATATCCTATCTCCAATGCTTTACCCCTCGCATTTTCATAACGGCTATGACGGGTTCGCAAACCCGGGGTCAGAACCATATTATTTCTTGAACAGCGGTGTTAAAAGGTCGCTCGAAATACTATCTGGAGAAGCGACACAGCTGGCCCCATGGATACAGGGATTCAACATGAGATCTCCAAACTACGGCCCGGAATATATAAGGGCGCAAGTTAAGGCATGCAGGGATGCAGGGGTCAAGAGATTCCTCATCTGGAATGCCCGCAATAATTACGACGTGGTGCCGACCGACCTAAACTGACTGCTTCTTTGCTTGGGCTTCTTTGTAGATATCAACGATCTTATCAGCTATGACATTCCAATCGTATTTCTTCTCGACAAGCTCTCGTCCGCGGCGGCCCATTGCCAGCGCTTTTTCGGGGTCAGCTAATAGGCTCATTATGGCTTGAGCCAAAGCGTGAGGATCCTGCTTTGGAACAAGCAATCCAGATTGGCCTTCGTCCATAACAGCATTGGGTCCCGGGATGTCCGATGATATGACCGCGGTAAAGTTGGCCATTGCTTCGAGTTGGACTATACCGAAAGCTTCAAGGCGGTTAATTGACGGGAACACATAAACCAAAGATTCATAATAAAGCGTGATGAGCTTTTCGAACGTAGCTGTCCCCAAGAATGTGATCGCCTCGCCAATGCCAAACTGGGTCACAAGATCAAGGATATGAGCTTTTTCCTCGCCATCGCCGCAGATAACTAATTTTGTATGCGGATATTTGACCAAAACTTCGGGCATAGCCTTTACCAGATAATCGCAGCCTTTATTCCCCGCAAGCCTGCCCAAGAACAACAATTGCTTTTTGTTCTTCTTTTCAGGAGAAAGCCCAAGCTTCTTTTGTATGCTGTCGATCTTGTCGTAGAAAATACCGATCGGGGCAGTGTGGTGTGCAATATTTTTCATGACAGGCGATGTTTCTGCGTATGTTTCCGTGGTATTTATTATCGCATCGGCCTTTGGAAGAAGCATCCTCGCATACGCGTTCGAGCTTTCTTCAAATACCGGTACGAGAAATTTAGGGACAGGGATCCCCGCGAATTTTTCAGATACCGTGACATCGCAATGATAAGTGACAATTAAAGGCTGTTTTATTTTTCCGGCGACCGCCCTCAAAAACGAAAAAGCTGGGACATGGACGTGCACAATATCAAAACTTTCAATCATCTTGAGGTTGAACTGGGTGCTTACCGGCAGGTAATGGAACATGTCGATAGCGTCAAGTCTTATTACATTTATGCCTTCAGGCAGGGTTTCACGTGTTGGAGCATTTTTTTCGCGCGGAAGATTGTTGGAAATTACCGTTACTTCATGCCCTTTCATGATGAGGGCGGCTGAAAGATCCCTGACATATTTTTCGGTACCGCCTGTGTGCGGGTAGAAATACGGAACAAGCATTACAATCTTCATACTTTTTCTCCTTGTCCGCCTCTGGCGGACTTTCGGCCGTTATACCAATTGGAATAATAGTGGAGCATCCTATACTTATCAAGGCCGATTTCAAACGATGGTAGCATATAGTTTGTAAGCGTGCAACCAGAACAAATGTTTTCCCGCCCCTGCCGTCCACCCCTATTCTCAAAACATGGGGAAGCAGATGTCCCGTCGGGCAAATAAGTAATGGTTGTTTCACTTGCCCTGCACCGGGGAAAAACCGTATTATTACCGCGGTTCTTCAAAAATTCGACCTCCGCCAAATCCATTACAACGTCTTTCCTTTTGAAAAAATACGAGATATGGTCAAGCGTTCTTGCCTCGAACCGAGCCCATTGTCCGCCAAAATTATCGAGCGGATGGACAAAGAGCTTCGCTTTGACATATTGCGCAAGGTCGGCCATTTCAGGCAAATACCTTACAGAATCGCGGGTAACATTAAATTTGATCGCGGGATTTTCCCCAAGTTGCCGCGCAAGCTCGATCCCGCTTAGCACAAGATTAAAGCAATCGATCCCCCTGCTCCTGTTATGGTCGTCGCGCATTGGATAATCCAAGAAAAAAGATAAATTATCTATCAATCCTCTTATTTCTTTGGCTCTTTCACTGTAGAGGATGCCGTTTGTAGTAAGTGAAGTTATAAATCCCAGTTTTTTTGCTTGAGTTAGTATCTGTGGGAGCTCACTATATAATAAAGGTTCGCCCCCCGTGACCTCCAAGAGCTTTGCACCGCTTCGCCCTGCATCCCTTATATTCTCAAGATGTTTTGGAATTGGAGCTTCTTCAATTTTTTGATATGCCTCATTGCTCCAGATATCGTCAAATTCGCACGTGTCATTTGATCTGTAAGTTAGATAGTAAATACAAGTCTTAAGCATACAAGATATTATAGCTGAAATTTATAAAATTTTATGGAAGGATTGTAATTGATTTTCTTGAAAGAATATTCCCAGCTCCATTTACGACCCTGACTTCCCACTTTCCCGGCACCTTATTATAAAGCCCGACATAGCTCCAGCTGCTAGTTTTTATATCCGCAGAATCTTCTCCCGCAGGGCTCACAAAGACATGCCTCAAGTTGTCGCCATCTACATTCGTAAAGACATAGAGTTTATCGTGTTGGCCCTTAGATATCTCATTTATTTCGTCTATCGGCTTATTGCCCGCGGCCATTCCTGTTGAGAAAATAAAGGATCCCCCGATCGCGGAAATTGGAGCACTCGCCTCTTTTGTCGGCTCGTAAAGTTTGGTTTCTACGATCTTTTCTTGTTTAGGATCTTCTTTTGGCCGGCTCGCCAAGGAATCGCGGATCGATGTGACAATTGGAGGCAAACCGAGCAAAACAGCAAGTACAATGATAATAAGCATCACATACGGCCACTTCGGTTCCGGACTTTTGGCGTATCCTAAAAATTCAGGCATATTTGTCAATATAATAGCAAAAATGAGGATTTTTCTCAAGGCGGCCGCCCCGCAAGAAATAGCTTTAATATTACGATTATATATATAGACAATGAGCATACCAAAATGCACAACACCAAAAACCGTCAATAATATTCTTGGCTATAGCGGGCGGAATTATGCGATCCCGAGAGAATATCTTGATCTTGCGCTAAAACATTTACCAGCCCGGTTAAGAAAGCGCCTTCAAAATGCAAAAACCAAAGAAGAATACGATAAAATAATAAATGAAACTGTTGTTTTTGTTGTTTATTATTTATCGCTCATTAAGACTGAATCAAAATTTAATCCGAGAGCGCAAAACGCGTCTGGAGCCAAAGGCTTAGCACAATTAATGCCAAGAACTGCTAAAGAAATAGCTTCAAGGCTTGGCATGAAATATTTCAATTTATTTAATCCGAGCGACAGTACAAAGATCTCGATTGCATATTTTGCCGATCTATATAAAGACAAAGTGACTTTTGAAAAAGCCGTTTTGGCGTATAAGCGTGGCCCATATAGAACGGACCATCAGATAAACAGCCCGCTTTGGAGGGAAGTCAAATCTTGCGCAGATGGCGCGTTAAAACACTATCAGGGAACAATAGAAACAGAATTAAGGGGCCGGTTTTCTTTTGTGCGGCCTTCTTAAACTGTCTTAAATTTCGGCAAAAATAAGCCTGCAATACCCATAAGCAATACCATCCACCCCAGCAGCGCGATCGAAAATAATATTCCCCATACATCTGCGATAACTCCAAATATCACGACAGGAAAAGTGAAAGCGGAATTGATTACCATATTTTGGACGCCAAAAACCCTGCCTCTTATCTGCCTTGGTATCTTATGCTGAAGGATCGTTTGTATCGATGAAGTTATATAAATATTGCCCACACCCAAAAGCATTATCAGGAACGAAGCAAGATAAACTTCGTGTGTTCTTGACAGCAAAAGAAGGGCCAAGCCTGACATAATAAAACTTCCGACAACTATTGTCCCTTTTTTGAAGTAGTGGCGGATCTTTTCCAGGCTCCACATGCCGATGACCATCCCAAGCCCCACAGCTATTATCAGATATCCGAAATTTCGGCCGCCTATATTTAAAATGTCGTTTGCATATGAGATCGCGAGGACTGAAAGGGTCGAAATGGCGACCGCGGCAACAAACAGCTTGTAAAGCGAGTACCGCACAACATAGTTTCGCCTTATGAATTCAAAACCGACCCCAAGGTCCCCGAACACATGGCTTTTCTTGTGTATAATATTGGCCGGCGGCTTTAGGGGTACGACCAAGATCGATGCGGCGGAAATAAAATAACAAGTCGCCGCGGCGACAAGCGTCCCTTTTTCCGCTAAAAAATTGACAAGCGGCGCTCCAAGCCCGAATCCGACAACAGAGGATGCCATCCAAGTAAGCATGAAAAGCGAGTTTGCGATGATGAGGTTCTTCCTTTCGACAAGTTCCGGGATAGAAGATGATTCCGCTGGCGCAAAAAATTGCGCGGCGCTGTATATAAGAAGGCTCACAAAAAAAATGTGGGCAACGGATTTTGCGATAAGCGGGATGATAAGCAATATAAGGAGCCCGCGCGCGATGTCGGTCACGACCATTATCCATTTGCGGTCGAGCTTGTCGACAAGTATCCCCGCCCACGGGGCGATAATGACCGACGGAATGCCAAATGCTAAAAGAGGCAAAGATACGCCGGCATTGGACTTTGTAAGCTGATAAACGAGGATCATAAGGACATAAACAAAAATCCTATCGGCAAGCTGTGATGTTAATTGCCCAAGCCAAAGCATAAGAAAGCCTGTATTTGAAAATACCGCGCCAAATCCTGAAACTTTTGTATTTATATTTTCCATTGCCTTACATCCTCGTTCAAATGTTCGCCTATCAGTATATCAGGCGGCGCATCTCGGCGGAAGAGGCCTTCGACCCTCAAGAAGTTCACTTCGAAATATTTTACTACCCGATCGATCGGTTCTTTTAAGTCAAGCTTTCCAAGGGACAATATGATCAGCTTGAATAAATTCAGGTTTTTTTGTTTTTCATCGGTCGCTTTATGTATGATCCTCGCAAAGTAAAGCGCCGTTTTAAGATAATGAGGGTCATCGCGCAGGAATTTAAAATTTTCGATCGTTTCGCACTGGCTTAAGATATCGAGATTGCGGCCATGGGCTACGGATAAGTCCAAAAGGTTCAGAGGCTCAAGCCTCCCGCCAAACTTCGAATTTGGGCGCTTTGAGCCTTTAGCTATCGCGCTTATTTTCCCAAAATCATTTGTGAAAAAAGTGATAATGCGCGCGGTCTCGTCAAAATTCCGGCGCTGCAGCACTATTCCTTTTGTTTTATATAAAGCCATATTTTAAATGCGGCGCCCTCTCGCGGCTTGCTTTGGACTTCAATCGCGCCCCTGTGTTCCTGTATTATGCGATAAGCGGTAAACAACCCCAGCCCCGTGCCTTTTTCTTTCAAAGTAAAGAATGGGTCGAATATATTGTCTATCTTGTCCTCTGGGATCCCTATCCCGCTGTCTTTAATTACAACATAAACCCTGTCGCTTTCCTTTGAGGTCGAAACATTAAGCGCTCCGCCATGCGGCATCGCTTGCATTGAATTTAGGATCAGATTTGAAAACACTTGATATAGTTGTTCGCGGTCGGCAAAAATTTCCGGCAGGCTCGAAAGCTCTTTTTTGACCTTAATTGACAGCTTGTCGCAATTTCCGGAATAAAAAGCAAGCGCTTCATTTAGGATAGTATTGATGTCCACATATTGTTTTTCTAATTTTGGGGCTTTCCCCGCTTTTAACAGGTCTTCAACTATCCTGTTTATCCTGTCTAACTGCCTTGGCACCATTTCAACATAATCTTTCACGAATTCCGGGTCTCCAATATTTTCCGGCAAAACCTGGGTCATACCCTTGATGGAAGCCAGCGGATTCTTTATCTCATGAGCCATGCCGGCTGACATCGTGCCAAGCGCCGCCAATTTATCGGCGCGAAGCAGGCTTTGGAAAAGTTTTTGGTTCTCGTCAGATAGATCATTTATCGTTTTTTCATAATAGAAGCTTCCCTTAAAGAAAAAACGATCGACCAATTGCTGTATCCTGTCGCGCACGGGCTGAAAAACCAGCACAGACGCCGCAACGACGAACATCATGACCGAATATTCATTAAAATAATTGATCTGTTTAAAAATCCTATCGGCAAGAAGAATGATCGACGCATAAAATCCCGCAAAAAATACGGTTAGAGATGAATAAACCAGCCCTTCACGAATAACAAAATTAATATCGACAAGCTTATGCTTGATAATCGCGTATGCGGTGATCGCAATATAAATTGGCAAAGTAAATTGATTTAAAACCGGCAGATTAATTGAAAAAACCGGAAACAATGCCGTGACCCCGCCTAAAAATCCAATCAATGAAGCAATAAATGCATAGCGAAGCCTGCGATCAGAACTGCGCATTATCGCAATGAACAACTGGAAAAATCCATAGGCAAAACAAATTGTCAAATAGGCCGCAAAAATCGTATAAATAGGGCCCCCGATCGGATAATACCTGAAGCCCGAGACAGGCATGATATCTTTTACAAAAAGCGGAGTAAAATCAAAAGCAATTAATACAAAAGCAAGAATAAAGCTAAGCGCCAAAATGATCTTTTGCTTTTTTGTTTTATCGATCAAGACCAAAACAAAGTTCATGAAAAATGCGGGCACCATTACCGCCGCCCCAACATTTATCCTTGTCCACAAGAGAACGGCATCTTTACCTGAAACGACCTCCCCCATTCCCTGGCCAAATGTCCATATCGCAACCGCCAAAGAAACAAGGCTTAGTGCAATATTAGCCGGCTTATCCTTGCCTTTAATAAAAACGAAGCCAGAAAGAAACAAAGAAAGAATTGAAGTTGAAAATGTCAAAAAAGTATTAAGAGTTATTTGCACGAAGTAATTTTACCATAGAAATGACGACATATACGTCGATCAAACATCATTGTGACGACTTTTCGTCAATAATGCTATAATATGCTGGCATTGTAATTGCTGAACACTATTGTAAGGAGCGGCAAAATGACAAAAAAGTTCACGATCTTAGTTGTTGACGACGAAAAGGACATGCTTAAGACTTATGAAAATATCCTCAAAAAAGAATACAGAATAATTATATCGGAGTCAGGAATTGATGCGCTTCAAAAGATCGAAAGAAACGATGTGGACCTGGTTATTTCAGACATTAAAATGCCCCAGATGGACGGTATCGAATTATTAAAACATATAAAAGAAAAACATACGCATATCGATGTGATAATGGCTACGGCATCCAAAGATGTCGCATCGGCAGTCCAAGCAATGAAGCTTGGAGCCTACGATTATATAAACAAACCTTTTGACGTAAGCGAACTAAAATTGATAATTGAAAGGTCATTGGAAAAAATATCACTCGTCAAAGAGAACATCCAGCTTAAAGAAACGATCAAAAGCTCAAATCCTTCCCTTGATCTGATCGGGCATAATAAGGAAACACAAAAGATCAGGCAAATAATAAAAGATATAGCTCCAACTGACAGCACAGTACTTATCACAGGCGAATCGGGATCAGGGAAAGAAATAGCCGCAAGATTGATCCACAACCAAAGCAACAGGAAAAACAATCCATTTGTGGCGATAAATTGCGCCGCTATACCCGAAAATCTTCTTGAATCGGAACTTTTTGGCTATGAAAGAGGGGCTTTTACAGGGGCTATGGAGCGTCGCATCGGAAAATTTGAGCTGGCCGACTCAGGAACGCTTTTCCTCGATGAGATCGGCTGCATGAGCCCTACCCTGCAAAGCAAACTTTTGAGAATTATAGAAGACCGCAAGATAGAAAGGCTTGGCGGAAATGCGCAAATAGATATTGATGTACGGATAGTTGCCGCGACGAATATCGATTTTGAAAAAACGATTAAAGAAGGCAAGTTCCGAGAAGATTTGTATTACAGGTTGAATGTTATACCGATAAAAATGCTGCCTCTAAGGGATCGAAAAGACGATCTTGAATTGTTCATAAACTTTTTTATAGGGAAATTCAACAAAGAATTCAACAAAAATATAAGGTCTGTATCGCCGCAAGTCTATTCAAAATTAAGGGCCTATAATTTCCCGGGGAATGTGCGGGAGCTTCAAAACCTTCTAGAAAGAGCGGTCGCGCTAACAAAAGGCAACATGATCGAAGAAGAACAGATATTCGGATTAAGATATTCTTCGGGAAATATCCAAGATGAGAATAAGCCGACATCTTCAGACTTGAAAGATGCACTGGAAACTTTCGAGAAAAAAATAATACTCAACGCTTTGGCGCAATCAAGCGATAATCAAACAAAAGCCGCCGCAAAACTTGGGATAGCAAGGACTACGCTATCTTCAAGGCTTTTGGCTTTGGGGATCAGAGGGCAAGACGAGTCTTAATTTCAAGTATCCTGCTTTCGGCGGCTTCTTCTCCAGCCGCAATTAATCTTTTTGACTTGTCAAAATCAAGATGCCATATGTCTTCGGGGATATCAGGCTCGATTACAATGTCGGCAAGGTTCCGGCCATCCGAGCTTATCTTCTTCATGACCAGATCAAAAGCGCGCCCGAATATTTCAAGCGCATTATTTAGGTCGTTTTTCAGAGGGTTTGCAGGGACTACATCTACGGCTATCACAAAATCCGCCCCCATTTTTTTGGCAACAGATACCGGCAGGTTATTTGCAATGCCGCCGTCGACGAGCAGGTCATGTCCGCGCCTAAGAGGGACAAATACTCCAGGGAAAGCGGAACTTGCGGCAACACCTTTGCAAACTGGGCCATCGCGGATAATGACCTCCCTTCCGGTCTTAAGGTCGGTTGCAACCGCGGCAAATGGATATTTAAGCCCTGAAAATTGGATATCTCCGATATTCGTAGAAATAAATTTTTGGATCTCGTCGGTTGTCGCGGGGCCATGTCTTGCCATTACAAACCTGATAAACCTCGCCCATCCAAGCCTGTGGGCCGCTTTTTCCATCAAATGAGGATCCATCCCGGACGCAAAAAGGGCGCCTATTATGGATCCGGCAGAACAGCCGGCAACAAAACTTATTGGAA
This sequence comes from Candidatus Saganbacteria bacterium, assembly GCA_016223245.1. Classification (NCBI taxonomy): domain Bacteria; kingdom Bacillati; species Candidatus Saganbacteria bacterium. Next base: position 38,199 of record JACRPL010000023.1, read on the forward strand.
CCTTGTGTTTTTTTAGGATTTTGATGACGCCGATGTGGGCAATGCCGCGGGCGATGCCGCCTCCAAGCGCCAACCCGACCTTCTTTTTCTTGAAAGCTAGAAGATTTGCAATATTGTCGAATATTGTCACAATTTTACAACAATCGCTCCTGAAATCCCTTCAATACTCGTTAGTTCCGATAAAACGCTGTCGGGAACTACGCTATCGATATTCAAGACCATGACGGCCTTGTCGTTGACTTTTATCCGCCCGACATCCATGCTTGCGATATTTATCTGGTTCTTGCCCAAAAAAGTCCCGACTTTCCCTATCATGCCGGGCTTATCTATGTTTGAAAGGATCAGCATATATCCTGACGGAACCGCATCTATCCTGAACCCGTCAATTGAAACAAGCCGGTCGCCCAACTTTTCAAAAACCGTCCCGCCTACTTCCCTTATGCCTTTTGCCGATTCAACTTTAACCGTGATCAAACTCGCGAAATCCTTGACTTCTTTGTTCTTGCTTTCGATGACTGCGATGCCTCTTTCTTTTGCGATAAAAGGCGCATTTACGAAATTTACGACCACATCCATCATGGGCGCAAGAAGCCCCTTTAAGATCGTTGTAGTAAGAGGAGAGACATTATGTTCGGCGACTTCGCCGGAATATTCCACTGTAACTTTCGATACGGCTCCCGAAACAATTTGGGTCGCAAGGCTTCCAAGTTTTTCCGCGATCGAAAGATAAGGTTTAACAGGTTCAATAAGCTCCGGTCGCATTGAAGGAATATTAACGGCTGACCGTGCGGCGTTTCCTTTTAAAACCTCGATTATTTGTTCTATCACATCGACCGTCACATTTATCTGCGCTTCGACAGTTGAAGCTCCCAAATGCGGGGTTACGACGATATTATCAAGCGCCAAAAGCGGATTGTCAGGCGGCGTCGGCTCTTTTTCAAAAACATCGAGGGCCGCGGCCGCTACTTGGCCACTTTTTAATGCGTCGTAAAGTGCTTTTTCGTCGATGATCCCGCCGCGGGCGACATTAACGATGCGGACCCCCTTTTTCATTTTTGCGATCATATCGGCATTGACCAGATTTGCCGTTTCTTTGGTTTTTGGGATATGGAAAGTCAAAAAATCAGAGTCTTTTATGACTTCATCGAATTTTTTAAGTTCGACTCCCAGGCTCTTGGCGTAATCTTCCGTTACAAAAGGGTCGGAACCTATAACCTTCATGCCCATTCCTTGGGCGTACGCCGCAACTCGCCTTCCGATCTTACCCAAACCAACCACTCCAAGCGTCTTATTTAGGACTTCAACACCTTTGAATGATTTCTTATCCCACACGCCCGACTTTAATTTGGAATGCGCTTGAGGGATCTGTCGGGCTATCGACATGACCATAGCCCATGTATGTTCTGCGGCAGCTACGGTATTTCCCTCGGGTGAATTTACCACGATTATGCCCATTTTTGTTGCTGTCGGAAGATCGACATTGTCGACGCCAACGCCTGCTCTTGCTATGATTTTTAATTTTTTACCCGCCTGGATTATTTTAGGGGTAACTTTTGTATCGGAACGGACAACTAGCGCATCATATTCTGGGATAATTTTCACAAGCTCATCTTCGGGAAGCCCTGTTTTCATGTCAGCGTCGATCCCTGCGTCCTTTAACATTTTGAGGCCGATCTCGGAAATTTTATCGGAAGCCAGTACTTTCATAATTATCTCCCCTCTTTAAATTCATTTAAAAGCATTAATATATTTCACTAGCGATTGTTCGGCGCATTCGCATATAAGCGTATAAAAATCATTTAATTTTTTAGAGCTATGGGCTTTTTCTAAAGCATAAATATATTCTTCCCTCCTGCTCATCGGTATTATAACCGGCGGATACCCTTTGTGGATAAATATCAAATTCATCAATAATCTCGCGGTCCTGCCATTCCCGTCTATAAATGGATGTATGGCAACAAAACCATAATGGGCGTCAGCCGCCTTTATGGCAGGATGTCCCTTGTCATTATTTAACTTCCGAATGAACTCTTTCATTTTAAATGGAACGTCCTGGGGGTGCGGAGGCAAATGATGAGAACCAGAAATATAAACCTGCTTCCCCCTATATTTTCCGGCGTTTTCATCGTCAATTTCCCTTAAAATAAGCCAATGAAGTTTTTTTACTGTTTCCTCATTGATCTTATCCGCTTTTTTGACTATAGATTCCAAGAAATCGATCGCTTTTTTATGGTTTAGCGCTTCAAGATGTTCCCGCACGGTTTTCCCGCCAATTGTAATGCCCTCTAAAATGACAAGCTTTGTTTCTCCAAGCGATAAAGAATTGCCTTCAATTGCATTGCTGTTATAAGTCCATTCGACGTCGAAATATTCTTTTAATTTTTCCAAATGTGATTTTGAAATGGGGCGAAGAGCGTCGAGTTTCTTTTTATAGGCCGTCAGTTTATCAAGCAACCGTTCAATATTTTCATTCATATAATTAATTATACCACTAAAAATTAACTTTAATAAGGCAGAGCCCTTGAGGCGGCGCGCATCTTCCCGCCTTTTTTCTGTCTTTATTCTTTAAAATTTTTGGCATTTCATCTAAAATTGGAGAGTTAAGCCCGATATCAACCAAAGTCCCGACAATATTCCTGACCATTTTATACAAAAACCCGCTGCCTTTGATCTTGCAGCTAATAACTCTTATCTTATGACCATCCCAAACTGTAATGCTTTTTTTCTTTATTGATAGTTCAAATATTTTTCGAACAAAATCTTTGTCATCCCCACCCGCCGCGCAGAAAGATTTGAAATCGTGCTTCCCGACAAGCTGTTTAGCTGCTTTCTTCATTTTGGAAAGATCGATCTTAGGCTTCACATGCCACGAAATGTTCCTTAAATGTACGGGAATATCTTTCTCATTGAATATTAAATATTCGTAAACTTTACTTTTGGGCGAAAATCGAGCATTAAAGTTATTTGGGGCTTCTTCAGATTTAATTATCCTAATATCGTCGGGCAGAAAAGTATTTAATGCGGCTTTAATTTTCGATGCGGGGATTTTATGCGATATTTCGAAGCTTATGATCTGGTTTAAGGCATGGACACCCGAATCGGTGCGGGAAGTGGCGTAAAATTGGATCTTTTTCTTGAAAAGCTTTTCTAATGCCTGTTCTATTTCGGAATAAACGGTTCGCTGTCCAGGCTGAGGCGCAAAGCCCCTAAAATTTGAGCCATCGTATTGGAGGGTTAAAACAAAATTCTTATAAATATTTACCAATCTCTTTTCTTAAAATGTTTTTAAAATTCTTCAATATTAATTGATGGCTGGCAGGCAAAAGGACTGATAATTCGCTCTTAAAATTGATCTTCTCTTTTTCAAGCAATTCAACAACTTTTCTAAGATGGGATTTGCCTATTGCCTGGTTTAATTGATGGTGCCTTAATATAAAATATAGGTCGTAATAATCCCTCGGTTTGTGCCGGTCCAAAAGCGCCGCCATTTTCCCATCTATCAATTCTTTCGGCGGCACATGCACTATCGTATATGGAGGAGCATAATCCAAAGCGATATTGGTTAGTTCTCCTTTGATCTCCCTCCTCTTGCGCAGAGACACTTCAAATTTCATGTCCTCCATGACATCAAATGCGCTGTAATGGATCAGGCCGAGATATCCGCCTGTTGTTGGTTTTGCTTCCTTATAAGTTATGTTAATGCCGTACTTCTCAACTTCGGCAAGCGCCGAGATGAACAAATCGTCTATTTCTCTATAATTAAAAATATTCAGCCCGGTAAAATCTAAATCCTCGGAAAAACGAGGGCTTTGGAAGACAATCCGCAAGGCAGTCCCGCCTTTGAAAAGAAGCTTTTCCGCCCCATTCGCCCGATATAATGCCGAAAGGAATAAGTGCTGGATGTATTCCCGCACGATATTTTTTTTATTCGTTTGGTATTTATTAATAAATTCTTGCAGGTCTTCCGGCGTCAGCATAAATTCCTTTTATTAGCTCCAACATTCTAGGCCGTTTAAAGAGCTTGGCATACTTGATAAGCATATCTTTCTTGATTTTTTTAAGATTTAATCTCTCATAATGCAGTTGTCTTTTTTTTAGATCGACAAAATACAAATAATCGGCCAATGCTTTTTCTGGTTCAGCCATTAAAACAGTGGCATAATCATGCTTTATCGGTTTATAGCCCGTAAAAAAATCTTGTTTAACATGAGAATAATGATAAACAATGCCAGCCGTTTCAAACCTGCGGCTTGCTTTAACCGTAACCGAAGTAACCCCATAGATAGTTTCTGGAATTATGTTGTAGAAAGATAACGCTGTATCAAAAGAAATATAGGACGGCCTATAAATATAATTAGCGATCAAGTATTGATCCGGCATACTGGAGGCCAGGGCATAGAGTCCGCCTTTCAGCCGGATTATTACTCCTTTTTTTGTATATCTCCACAAAAGCCTATGCGCTGCCGACTCGGAAATGTCCAAAAGCACCCTAAAATCACGCTTGGAAAAAATTTTTATCTTTTTTTTTGCTAATATTTGCTGCAGTTCTATTAGTTTCATTTTTGTGACCTTTTGGTCATGTTTCTGAAACGATTATAATCGGCTTTTTTGGGGTTGTCAAGGGGATTAACAGGGGATTTTGCTACAATAGCTCCATAGCCGCGCGGACGCCTGCGCCAAAATTGATCTTTGCGCCCAAATTCTTAAAGAGAACTTCAACTGCGACCCATGCGCCAATAATATCCAACGAATCGACATATCCTAAATGGCCGATCCTGAATATTTTGCCTTTAAGGTCGGCTTGCCCCGGAGCCACTTCAACATTAAAATTGTCGCGCATAAGTTTTCTTACTTCTTCGGCGTCCACCCCATCCGGCGGGAATATTGCGGTAACTGCTGGTGATGCATGTGGATCATCGGCTAAAAGCCTTAACCCAAGCGCTTTTGCCGCGGTCCTTAAAAGATCCCTGTTGAACCTATGCCTTGCAAATACATTTTCTCGGCCCTCTTCTTGGAGCATCTTAAGCCCCTCGCGCATGCCAAATATCAAAGATTCGGCCGGTGTGGTATATGTATGCCCTTTGGGAGCCTCTTCTTTCATAAGAGCTAAGTCCCAATAGTGTTTTGGGCACTTTGAAGTCTCAAATGCCCTCCAAGCGCGTTTTGAAAATGAGATCGCGGCGACACCGGGAGGCACCATGAACGCTTTTTGCGAACCTGAACAAACAACATCGAGATCCCACTCGTCGGTTTTAAGCGGAGCCGCCATCATTCCCGAAACCGCATCAACAATGATCAAAGTATCGGGCTGTATCCGCCTTACGGTTTTAGCCAGCGACTCAGCATCGTTTAGAACACCTGTTGAAGTTTCGTTCATCTGCATGAACACGGCTTTAACAGGGACTTTTTTAAGTTCGGATTCAAGAACTTTTGGATCTGCCGGTTTTCCTCTTTCAAACTTTACATCGTTTACATCAATGCCGTAAGCTTTGCAAATTTTTACATATCTTGCGCCGAACGCGCCAATATTTAAAATTATTGCTTTATCGCCGGGAGACAGAGTATTTACAACCGAAACTTCCATTCCGCCGGTCCCAGATGAAGGATAGATGAAGATATCATTTTTTGTTTCATAAGCCCATCGCAAGCTCTCCATCACTTCTTTCATGACATTGGAGAAAAGCGGGCTGCGGTGGCCTATCATATCGTGGTTCATCGCGGATAAAACTCTTGTAGGTATTGGGGTTGGGCCTGGGATCATGAGATTATATTTGATCGGACGTCTAGTCATACTTCGCGGCTCCAGTCAACTTCCACGTATTTCTCGCCTTTTAGGAATTTGAAAGTATGCTTACCCTTGTAGGCGTGCGACAATGCTTTGCCGATATGGGTCGCAAGATTATGCACAGAGGTTGTAACCACAATTTTGCCGTTCGCTTTATCAATGTTCATAAGCTTATGGCTAGGATTCTCTTGTTCTGCAAGCCGGCCTTCATGCTTGACCAAATTAAGTATCTCATCTTCATGGTCTTTTAAGAAAGCGCCTGAGAGCCTTAAGAGCCCGCCTTCTTCGATTGTTTTATTATCTCGGAAAGCCTCATAATGTCGATAATCTTTTGGCATAAAGCCTCCTTATCTCTTGGTATACTGGAATGCGCGCCTTGCCCTCTTTAGGCCGTATTTCTTCCTTTCCTTGACCCTCGGATCGCGCCTTAACAGGTCCGACGACCGCAATTGTACCCTGTTTTTAGGGTCTGCGGCAACTAAAGCCCTGGCAATTCCCATCCGGATCGCATCCGCCTGCGACGGGATACCCCCACCAAAAACGCTTGCTTGAATATCAAAAGAATTTTCTACATTTATTTCTTTAATGGGTTTCGCGAGCATATTGAGCAGAACTTGCCTGTTGCAAAAATATTGCTCCGGCGTTTTAGAGTTTACGGATATCTTTCCGCTTCCTTTATAAAGATAAACATGCGCAACAGACGTTTTTCTTCTTCCTGTCCCCTCAAAAACAGGGGCCTGCGGCAAAAGTTTCGGTTTTGCGGTTTTTGGCGCGTGCGGCTTATGTTCGGCTTTTGGCGCTTCTGCGGCTTTGTGCTCGACAAATGATACCGATTCTTCGGCCTTCTTTGCCCTCGGCGCTCTCTTTTTGGCCGCCGGTGATTTTTTCTTTACAACAGATTTTTTCTCGGACATATTTCCTCCCTATACTTTAAGCGGCTTGCCCGAAACTTCGGCCGAGCCTGCATGGACCGTCAATTTTTTGATCATTCGCCTGCCCAAAGGTCCCTTTGGAAGCATGCCCTTGACCGCAAAAAGGATGATCCTTCTTGGATCCCTTCTCTTTACCTCTTCCATCGTCAAAAGCTTATGGCCGCCGGGATACCCCGAATGAGTAAAATATATCTTTGATTTTCCCTTGCCGCCTGTCGCTGCGATATCTTTTGCATTTACAACAACAACATTGTCGCCCGAATCGATATGCGGAGTAAAGTCACGCTTATGCTTTCCGCGCAATACTTCGGCAACTCTTGCGGCAAGCCTGCCTAATATCTTGCCATTGGCATCTACTATATACTGTTCCCTTTTTACTTTTTCTTCTTTTAACGAGAATGTTTTACGCTTCATGTTATCTCCTTGCCTTATGCAACAAATTCGATCAGCGCCAGGGACGCGGCATCGCCCTTGCGAGGCGGAAGCTTTGTAAGCCTCGTGTATCCGCCGCCCCTATCGGCAAACCGCGGCGCCATTTCGAACAATTGTTTTACGATATCCCTGTCCTTCAATACTTTATATGCCTGCCTTCTTGCCGCGATATCGCCTTTTTTGGCGAGCGTAATCAGCCGTTCGGAAACCCGCCTAATAACCTTTGCCCGCGTTAAGGTCATCTTTACCCTGCCAAACTTAATAAGCGCTGTCGCCCCGGAATTAATGATGGCAATGCGCTGGTCAGACGGCCTCCCGAGTTTTTTTAATTTTAACTTATGCCTCATGTACCTCACCCTTTAACGCCAATTTATATTCGGCTAGCTTTTCCCTGACTTCGGTCAATGATTTGCCTCCGAAATTTTTGAACTTCATGAGGTCGTCAGCCGAAAAAGCGATAAGCTCGCCTACAGTTTTTACATTGGCTTTCTTAAGGCAGTTAAGAGACCGAGCTGAAAGCTCAAGGTCCTCCAGGGTCATCTCAAGGACCGATGTTTCGACTTCGTCTTTCTTTTCGATCACACCTGTCACAAGATCCATCCTTTCGCCTAAATGCACGAAAAGATCGACATGCTTGCTCAAAATTTTTGCGCTCTCCCTTAATGCTTCATCGGGCTTGATCGACCCATCTGTCCAAATATGCAGAACCAGCCTGTCATGGTTTATTTCCTGGCCGACGCGGACTTCTTCGGTCAATAAGTTGACCTTTAAGACCGGCGTGAATATTGAATCGATAGGGATCGATCCCACAGGCAGGGTCGCTTTTTTGTTCCTCTCCGACGGGATATACCCTTTGCCTTTTTCAACAACCATTTCTATATCGAGCTTCCCGTTGCTGTCCAATGTCGCTATGACTTTTTCGGGATTGATTATTTCAATTTCCGCATCGTGTTCGATCTCTCCCGCCGTGACTTCTCCCTTTTTCTTTGTTTTTAAGGTTACGACCTTTGGGACATCCGAATGCATTTTGAACCTGACTTCTTTAAGGTTTAATATCAACTGCAATACATCTTCCGCAAGGCCGTCCATTGTCGAAAATTCATGGCTGACACCTTCGATCCTGATCGAAGTTATTGCCGCCCCTGGAAGAGATGAAAGCAGCACCCTCCGCAAACTATTTCCCAACGTAGCACCATAGCCCTTATCCAACGGTTCAACTACAAACCTGCCGTAAGTAGCCGATTCTTCTTCGCATCTGACCCAAGGTTTTTCACCAAGCATAATCACAGGCTTTCCTCCTTTTTACTTTGAATAGTATTCAACTATGAGCGATTCTTGGACTAAGCGCTCGGTATCCTCGCGCCGAGGCATATGGACAACGGTTCCCATAAAATTTTGATCCAGCGAAAGCCATGCTGGAGGCGTATACTCCTTCAGCTTTTCCTGGATCTTCTCAATAAGCTTCGGCTTTACGCTTATCGCATCATTTATTTTTACCTGGAACGATGGGACGTTTACTTTTTTTCCGTTGACTTGAACCGCGCCATGCCTTACGATCTGCCGTGCGGCTGGCCGCGATCCGGCAAGCCCAAGCCTGAAAATTACATTATCAAGCCTTCTTTCCAAAAACTGGAGGAGCAATTCGCCCGTAACGCCTGTTTTGGCGGCGGCTTTTTCAAAATAAGATCTGAATTGCCTTTCGGTTAAAGCATAAATTGCCCGCGCTTTTTGTTTTTCGCGCATTCGTTTTGCATATTCGGTTAAGCGCTGGGTCGCGGCGCCGTGCTGGCCTGGAGGATATTTTCTTCTTTCAACAGCGCATTTTGCGGTGAAACATCTCTCGCCTTTAAGAAAGAGTTTTTCGCGTTCGCGCCTGCATTGCCTGCAGGATGAAGGAGTCCTTCCCATTATACTCTCCTCCTTTTCTTCGGTCTGCAGCCGTTATGCGGGATAGGAGTGACATCTTTTATGGAAAGGATAGAGAGACCCGATCCCTGCAGCGCTCGGATCGCAGTTTCGCGCCCTGACCCCGGCCCTTTGACGAGAACATCAACTTCGCGGACGCCCGCTTCATAAGCCTTGCGCCCGGCGGCTTCAGCGGCAAGCTGCGCCGCAAATGGAGTCCCCTTTTTAGTCCCCTTGAACCCGACGGCACCCGATGACGACGATACGATCGATGCGCCGCTTTGTTCGGTTATTACAACAATCGTATTATTGAATGTTGCTTTGATGTGGGCGAGCCCTCGGCTTGCGCCTTTTCTCAACTTTATCCTTTTCTTAACAGGTTCTGCCATAAATTATACTTTTGCCTCCTCTGTTTTTTTGCTTGCCCCGATAGTTTTCCGGGCTCCGCGTTTTGTCCTTGCATTTGTCCTTGTCCGCTGGCCGCGGACAGGCAGGTTCTTGCGATGACGCGCTCCGCGGTATGCGCCGATGTCGATCAATCTTTTGATCGATTGCGTAACCTCTTTCCTAAGATCGCCTTCGACGAGGTAATCTTTCAATATTTCGCGCAATCTCAAAACCTGGTCGTCTTTTAGTTCCTTGGCCTTCATATCCGGGCTTAAGCCGCTTTCTTTGATTATTTTCCGGCTTAAAACGTCTCCTATGCCATAAAGATAAGTCAATGCGACCTCGAGCCTTTTTTCCGACGGAAGATCAACCCCTACAAGTCTTACCATTTTATTCTTATTACCTCCAGTTTAACCTTGTCTCTGTTTATGCTTTGGATTTTCGCAAATGACCCTTACGCGCCCATGCCTGCGGATCACTTTGCATTTGTCGCACATTTTTTTTACCGATGCCCTTACTTTCATATATTTACCTCGATCTGTATGTTATTCTGCCGCGCGTCAAATCGTACGGCGATAACTCGACTTTTACTTTATCGCCCTGCAAAATTCGAATAAAATTTTTTCGAATTTTACCGGAAACATGGGCAAGTATTATCTGCCCTGTTTCAACCTTGACGCGAAACACCGCATTTGGCAGTGCTTCCGTCACTTCGCCTTCCAATTCGATCACGTCTTTATTGCTCATATCCTTGTTAATATCTCCGGTTCGTTTTCAGTTACCAATATCGTATCTTCAAAATGGGCCGATAAGCTCCCGTCTGCCGTTACAACTGTCCATCCGTCGTCAAGGGTCGCGATCTTACTTGCCCCAGCATTTATCATGGGCTCGATCGCAAGCACCATGCCGGGTTTCAGTTCAACGCCTGTTCCCGCTATCCCGTAATTTGGGATCAGAGGGTCTTCATGCAGGCTTTTTCCGACCCCGTGCCCGAACAGGTCGCGAACTACCGAAAACCCATACGCGGCCGTATGCGACTCGACAGCGGCCGAAATATCCCCAACATGATTGCCTGTCCTCGATCTTTTGATCGCCAAATCGAGGGATTCCTTCGCGCACTTTAGAAGTTTTTGGGCTTGTTTTGAAACACGCCCTACGGGAAACGTCCTTGTCGAATCGCCGTAATATCCCTGATATACGACCCCAACATCGAACCCGACAATGTCCCCTTCTTTTAACTCGCGCTTAGACGGAAACCCATGGACAACTTCCGAATTCACAGAAATACATGATGTAAACCTGTATCCCCTATATCCCTTGAACGCGGGCGCCGCGCCGTATTGCGCGATCAAGCCCTCCGCCAACCGGTCAAGCTCGAAAGTTGTCGTTCCGATCATTATTTCTTTTTCAACATTAAGCAATACCTGGGCCGTGATCCTGCAAGCTTCCCTGATAAGTTTTATCTCATCGGGAGTCTTGATTATTATCATAAGCCCAGCGCTCGAAGCAAGCGCACAAAAACATCGCCAATCGCTCCCTGCGCGTCAACTTTTACAAGAGCATTCCTTTTTTCGTAGAGCTCAACAAGCGGCCTCGTGGTTTCCTCGTAAATATTGTACCGCGTCCTTATGACCTCCGCATTATCGTCTTTCCTCTGGTAAAGCTTGTCTCCGCATTTATCGCATATCCCTTCCGATTTTGGCGGGTTATATTTCACATGGTAAACTGAACCGCAGACGCCGCAGCTTAACCTTCCGGAATTGCGGTCTATTACCGCTTCAAGCGGGACTGTAAAATAAATTACTTTGTATTCCTTCCCCGTTAATATCGCGTCCAGCGCCTCGAATTGCTCAAGCGACCTCGGAAAACCGTCAAGGATAAATCCGCTGGAGCAATCCTTACCGGCAACTCTTTCGCGCGTAAGCCTAATTGTTACTTCGTCCGGTACAAGCTTGCCCGCCTCAACAAAAGATTTCGCAAGGCGGCCAACCTCTGTTCCAAGCCTGATCGATTCGCGCAAAATATCGCCGAGAGCTATGTGCGGGATATTAAGCCTTGCTGATAATTGTTTCGCCTGCGTCCCTTTCCCGCTTCCGGGAGCTCCAAGGAAAACATATATCATCCGATAAGCCCCTCGTACTGCCTGGTCAAAAGATGCGTCTCGATCTGCCGCACAAGGTCCATCGCGACGCCGACAACTATGAGAAGGGCCGTAGAGCCCAAGCCTTGGAAACTTGTGATGCGGGTCAGGCTTTCAACAATATTTGGGATAACTGCGACTGCTCCCAGGAACAATGCGCCCATAAGCGTCAATCTTGATATCGTATGTTCAAGATAATCGGCTGTAGGTTTTCCGGGCCTTATCCCCAAAATAAATCCTCCATACTTTTTAATATTTTCCGCAAGCTCCTTCGGGTTGAAGGTTATCGCGGTATAAAAATACGTAAAGAAAAATATCAAAATAAAATACAGGAACATGTAAACCCCGCCGCTCGGCGATAAAAAATGCGAGACCGACTGCATGAACGGCACCGGAATGAACTGCGCGAGCGTCGCCGGAAACAGCAGCACCGAAGAAGCAAAGATTATCGGGATAACGCCTCCTTGGTTTATCCTCATCGGGATATATGTATTGCCGCCGCCGTACATTTTTCGCCCAACGACTTTTTTAGCGTATTGGACGGGTATTTTCCTTTGGCCTTCCTGGATAAAAACAATGGCCATGATCATTGCAATGAAAGAAGCTACAAGGATTATGACCCCGATAATGCTCGCGCCGCCGCTGACCAATATCGCAGTCTGGCCTATGTAGGACGGGATGCGCGAAACAATGCCGATAAAAATTATCATCGAAGCCCCGTTGCCTATGCCCCGCTCGGTTATTAGCTCGCCGAACCACATCACAAGCACGGATCCCGCGGTGAGCGAAACAACAGTCCCCAAAAGGAATGAGGGGAAAGATACCCCGTCCTGCAATATTCCCCTTAGCCAAAAAGCCATTCCAAAAGATTGGAATAAGGCCAGCACAACAGTTAAATATCTCGTATACTGTGATATTATCTTGCGTCCGGATTCCCCTTCTTTTGCAAGCGCTTCAAGCTGCGGCATGACCACAGTCAGCAGCTGCATGATGATAGATGCATTGATATAAGGGACGATCCCCATCGCAAAGATCGAAAATCTCATCAGCGCGCCGCCGGTGAAAAGGTCAAGAAAACCCAAAAGATTGCCCTCCCCGAACAGTTGGGCAAGCTTTACGGAATCAACGCCGTAAACCGGTATGTGCGCGCCGATCCTAAAGGCTAATACCATCAAAGCGGTGAAAATAAATTTTTTCCTAAGGTCCGCTATATTAAAAATTGAGCGAAAAACATCTAGCATGTAATAGCTTGTCCCCCGGATTTTTCAATTATCTCTTTTGCAGACTTAGAGAATGCATGGGCCGTAATTTTAAGAGCTTTGGTCAATTTCCCGCTGCCAAGGATCTTTATCCTCTCCCTATCCTTTATCAAGCCTTCGGACTTGAACTGTTCGATCCCGGCCTCATTGTCGAACTTTTCAAGATCAGACACGTTCAACACCTTGTATTCCACCCTGAACGGATAATTCTTAAACCCTCTTTTCTTCGGAAGCCTTCTGTAAAGAGGCGTTTGCCCGCCTTCAAAATGCTTTCCTTTGGTCCCGCCGGCGCGGCTCTTTTGCCCTTTATTCCCGCGGCCTCCAGTCTTTCCATGCCCGGAGGATGTCCCTCGCCCGACGCGTTTTGATTTTTTCCTGTATCTTGGCTTTAATGAGCTTAATTTATACATTCTGGACATACCTCACATTGATCGATTTGCCCCTCAACAATTCCTGCTGCTCTTGTGTTTTAAGCAGGCTTAGCGCGTCAAGCGTCGCTTTTGCCGTGTTTATCGCGTTTGACGATCCAATAGATTTCGCTACAACATCTTTTACGCCTGCAAGTTCAAGTATTATGCGAACCGACCCTCCGGCAATAACGCCTTTTCCCGACGGGGCAGGCCTAAGCAATACCGTGCTTGACCCGAGCTTTCCTACGACTTCATGGGGAATGGTTCCCGAGATCATCGGGACTTTTACCAGTGATTTTTTAGCAAGATCGACGCCTTTTCTGATCGCGGCAGAGACTTCCGAAGCCTTTCCGATGCCCATGCCTACAAGCCCGCCTCGATCGCCGACAACCGACAATACCCGAAAGCCCATTCGCTTGCCGCCTTTTACGACTTTAGTCACGCGCCTAACCTGGACTACACGCTCTTCGAATTCTTTTTCTTCTGGCATTAAAACTTAAGACCTCCCTCTCGCGCCGCGTCGGCTGCCGCTTTTATTCTTCCGTGATATTTAAACCTGCCCCTATCAAAAACAACTTTTGAGATACCGGCCGCAATAGCTTTCTTAGCCAGGTCAACGCCAAGCCTAACCGATTTTTCGATCTTTTTGCCCTCTTTATAGGCTTGGGTCGAAAGGCCGACCAAAGTTTTGCCGGCCTCATCATCGACTATTTGCGCATGGATATGCTTCAGGCTTTTATACACCGAAAACCTTGGCCTATCCGCCGTTCCGAATATTTTCTTTTTTCTCATCTTATGCAGCCCCCGGGCCGGCTTTTGCGGCTTTGCCCGCTTTGCGCCGGACTTGTTCACCGATGTATTTTATCCCTTTGCCTTTATACGGTTCGACTTCCCTCACGGCACGGACATCTGCTGCAACTTGGCCTACCAACTGTTTGTCGATCCCAATTACTTTGACCTTATTTTGCCCTTCAACAACAAAAGTTATCCCGTTTGGAGGCGGGATCTCAACCGGATGCGAATATCCTACAGAAAGTGAAAGATTTTTCCCCTGCAACGCCGCCCTGTATCCGACGCCTGACAACTCAAGGGTTTTTTCAAAGCCGATAGACACACCTGTGACCATGTTCGCAATGAGCATGCGGAACAGGCCGTGTAAAGCTTTGGTCGAGCCATTCTCGTTCTTCCGCGTCAATACAAGATGTTTCTCTTCTTTTTTTATTTCAATAGTTTGCGGCAAAATGATTTCAAGTTTGCCCTTTGCGCCCGATACGACGACTATCGAATCGGATGCTTCAACTTTAACGCCGTCTGGAACATTAATTGGCGATTTTCCTATTCTAGACATAGTCCCTCCTGCTAATAAATATAACCAATTACTTCGCCGCCTACTTTTTTCTTCCGGGCCTGCTCGCCTTCAAGCAGTCCAAGGGGGGTTGAAATAATTGAAATGCCGAACCCAGATTGGACCCTTGAGAGCTCTCTTGCTCCGCTGTAAACGCGCCGGCCCGGCTTGCTTACCTGAACAAGCTCTGTAATGACCGGCTTGCTGGGCTTGCCGAACTTGTCAACGCCGTACTTCAAGGTTATCCTTAGTATCTTTTTTGCGCCCTTGGTCAGGGTTTCTTGTTTTGCGAGGAACCCCTCGGAAACAAGCACGCGCGAGATCTCCGCCTTAAGCTTTGAATACTGCATATCAACGGTATCTTTTCTCCTCGTGAGAGAGTTTTTTAATTTCGTAAAAATATCAGAAACCGGATCAAACATTGTATTATCTCCTTGTTACCAACTGGATTTTGTAACGCCCGGAAGTTCGCCTTTATGCGCAAGCGACCTGAAGCATATCCTGCATATGCCGAACTTGCGAATGTATGCGCGCGCCCTTCCGCAGACGCCGCATCTGTTGCGGATCCTTACTGCAAACTTCGGTCCTTTCCTTGCGCGTTCAAGCCAAGCTTTTTTTGCCATATTATTTCTCCCTAAAAGGAATGCCAAGCTGCGAAAGCAGCGCCTTCGCTTCCTTGTCCGTTTTTGCCGTTGTTACAATCACGATATTCATGCCGCGAGTCTTATCGACTTTGTCGTAGTCGATCTCCGGGAAGATCATCTGTTCTTTCAAGCCGAAAGAATAATTGCCGCGGCCGTCGAAAGATTTTGGGTTCAAGCCCTTGAAATCCCGGACTTTGGGAAGGCCAATATTGATCAGCTTATTTAGGAACAAGAACATCTTCTCTCCCCGCAGCGTGACCATGCAGCCGATCGGGTCCTTGGACTTCAGCTTAAAATTAGCTATGCTTTTTTTTGCCTTCTTTATCACCGCATGGAGGCCCGTAATATCTGAAATTTCAGCCGCGGCGATATCGACCGCCTTCGGGTTCGTCGTCACTTCTTTTATCCCTTCGGATATGACGACTTTCACTAATTTCGGGACTTCCATCTTGTTCTTGTAACTAAACTCCGAAACAAGGTGTTTGACGGCCTCTTTTTCGTATTTTTCTTTTAAGTTATTCATGCTTTATCTATTGCCTCTCCGCATTTTTTGCAGACACGAACGCCTTCGCTGCGCGAAATCCTGCTCGGCTTGCTGCAGCGCGGGCATATAAGTTTTACCTTGGAGATCGGCATGGCATTGGGCCTTTCAATTATGCCGCCCTGGAAGCTTTGCGTCGCGCGCTGGTGTTTTTTTATTATATTTGCGCCTTCAACTATGACCCTGTTTGATTTGCTAAGAATCCTTAGAATTTTGCCTTTTTTGTTGGCATCCTTGCCTGACAGCACCAAGACATTGTCGCCTTTTTTCAGGTTAAGCTTTTTCATTTAGACGACCTCCGGGGCAAGAGAAATTATTTTCATAAAATTCTTGTCGCGCAGTTCGCGGGCAACCGGGCCAAAAACGCGGGTCCCTCGGGGATTCCCGTCCTTTTGGATCACAACAGCCGCATTATCGTCGAACTTGACATATGAACCATCCGACCGCCTGATCGGTTTCACCATGCGAACCACAACAGCGGTCACGACTTCGCCGTCCTTGACCTGCATGTTCGGGTTCGCTTCTTTCACGACGCCGATAATTACATCGCCGATCGAGGCATAACGCTTATTGCTGCCGCCTATGACCCTTATGCACATGATGACACGCGCTCCGCTATTATCTGCAACCTGCAACTTAGTTTGAGGCTGTATCACTTTTTATCTCCTCTTTCTTTCCGCTTGAGCTCTTTTTTGGCAGGTCTTTCAGCCTTAATTTGACCTTGCCGACTATTTTAAGTATTCTGTGGAACTTTCTCTTTGAGATCGGGCGAGTTTCGATTATTTGCACCAGGTCCCCGACATTCGCTTCATTGTTCTCATCATGGACCAGGAACTTTTTCATTACCTTGATAGTTTTTTTGTATTTTGGATGCGCAAAAACCCGTTCAACCTGGACGACAGATGTCTTATCCATTTTGCGCGAAAGGACAACCCCTTCTTTTACCCTGCGAGTGCCTTTTTCCATTCTAATTCCATCCTTTTTCTTTTTTTATCGTAAGCATTTTTGCGATCTCTCTTTTTACATTGCGCCTTTTTAATGGGTTCTTGTTCTCGCCGCGAGCCTTTGAGAACCGCAAGTTCTTTAATTCGATCTTCATATCCAATATTTTTTTTGACAACTCATCGTTAGATAATTCTCTCAATTCTTTTGTTTTCATTGCGCTTTTACCATCCTGACTTTTAGCGGGAGCTTAAACGCCGCAAGTTTGAAGCCCTGCCTTGCATCCTCTTCGCTTACCCCCGCGATCTCAAATATGATATGCCCCGGGCGGACCCCGCCGATATAGCCCGTCGGCGCACCCTTGCCTCCGCCCATTCGGGTTTCAGCAGGTCTCGCAGAAAAAGGCTTGTCGGTCAGCACTCTGACCCAGACTTTCCCGCCGCGCTTTACAAAGTGCGTAAGCGCTTTCCTCGCAGCCTCTATCTGGTTTGTTTTTAAGTATCCTAATTCGACAGATTGCAGGCCAAACTCGCCATATACCAATTTATTCCCGGTAGCGGCATGACCGCGAATGCGGCCGCGCTGGGCTTTCCTGAATTTTGTCCTAGCTGGTTGCAGCGCCACTTATTTGCCCCTCCGCCTTATTTTCTTTTTTCCTCAACATGTCTCCCTTATATATCCATACTTTAACGCCGATCTTGCCGTAGATCGTCATGGCTTCGGTCGTGCCGTAATCAATGATCGCCCTTAACGTGTGGAGCGGGACGCGCCCTACCCGATAGGATTCTTTTCTTGCGATTTCAGATCCGCCCAATCGCCCGGCAACCCTTACTTTTATTCCTTTAGCCCTTGCGCGAAGCACGCGGCTGACCGATTGCTTGATCGCGCGCCTGTGCGCTACGCGTTTTTCCAGCTGGGCCGCTATATTTTCTGACACGAGCTGGGCGTTGGCTTCAGCGTTCTGCTCTTCGCGGATATTTAGCTGAACTTGTTTTCCGGTAAGCTTAGCAAGCGCATCGCGGACAACAGTGACGTCACGGCCGCCGCGACCGATTATGAGCCCCGGCCTTGCCGAAAAGATATCAACCTCTATTTGGTTCGCGCGCCTTGAAATTATTATGCGGGCGATCCCTGCTTTAAAAAGATGGTCCTTTAAGAATTTTCTTATCTTAATGTCTTCTTTTAAAAGCTTTGAATATTCGAACTTTCCCGCGAACCACAAAGCGTCTCCGTTCTCGATAATACCTAATCTCAATCCTCTCGGATGAATCTTCTGCCCCACTATTTGGCCTCCTTAGTTGCTACATAAACCGTAACATGGCTGATTCTCTTTTTGATCGGGAATCCGCGTCCGCGAGCCCTTGGCCGCATCCTCTTTATCATTCCCGCGGAATCCGCGAATATTTCACTGACTATCAGGTCTTTTTCGTTCAACTTGTAATTATTTACGGCATTTGCCGCCGCCGATTTAACGACTTTATAAATTGTCCGCGCCGATTTATGCGGCATAAATTTGAGCTCTGCCAATACATACGCCACCGGCTTGCCTCTCAGGAGCTTTATGATCCTACGGAACTTTAGAGCTGAACCCCGGACATATTTAACTTTTGCTTTTACTTTCATATATTTATGTTAATGTCGCCGTCTTGTCAGTTGGCGCAGAGTGCCCGCGAAACGTTCTTGTGTGGGCAAACTCCCCAAGTTTGTGCCCGACCATGTTTTCATTGATATAAACCGGGATGTGCTTTACGCCGTTATGTACGGCTATCGTCAAGCCTATCATCTGCGGAACAACAGTTGAACGCCTCGACCATGTCTTGATTATTTTTTTGTCCCTGGCCGATTGCATTTTTTCGACTTTTTTTAGGAGATGATCGTCCACGAACGGCCCCTTTTTAAGCGATCTGCTCATTTCTTTCTCCTTCCCAGGATAAAGCGGTCCGAAGGCCTTCGCCCGCGCCTTGTCTTATAGCCAAGCGCCGGCTGGCCCCATTTGCTTACCGGACGCGATCTTCCGATACCAGATTTTCCCTCGCCGCCGCCGTGCGGATGGTCGCATGGGTTCATGACAACTCCGCGCACTTCAGGACGCCTTCCCTTGTGCCGTTTGGCCCCGGCTTTTCCCAATGACCTGTTTTTATCATCAAGATTCCCTAACTGGCCAAGCGTTGCGCGGCAGTTCACATGCACCATTCTTTGTTCGCCTGAAGGCATTTTTAAAATAGCATAATCGCCTTCTTTCCCAAGCATTGAAATAGAAGCGCCGGCCGAACGCGCAAGCTGTCCGCCGCGCCCCGGCATCAGTTCGACATTATGGACCACGGAACCGACAGGGATGCTCGCTAAAGGAAGAGAATTCCCGAGCTTGATCTCTGCATTTGGCCCGGACTCAACAGCGTAATTGACCTCTATCCCTAACGGCGCTAAAATATATCTCATCTCGCCGTCTGAATATTTTATGAGCGCGATCCTAACATTCCTGTTGGGATCATATTCGATCCCCAAAACCTTGGCTTCCATATTGTCTTTATTTCGCTTGAAATCTATCATGCGATAAATAAGCTTCGCTCCGCCTCCCCTGTGGCGCATGGAGATCCTTCCGCCAAATCCGCGCCCGGTGCTTTTTTTCAGCCTGACGCATAATGACTTTTCGGGCGAATATTTTGTTATATCGTCGAACGAATCATTTATCTGGAACCTTGCTCCCGGGGACCTGGGTTTCATTTCTTTTAATGCCATTAGACTTCGAGCTCCTCTATTTTTTGGCCGTCGGCAACCGTGACATAGGCTTTCTTATAGGATGGCGTCTGCCCGATCTTATATCCGACTGACCTTGTTTTGCTCCGAACCCTTACAGTGTTCACGGCCTGCGCCTTAACTTTAAATATCTTGTTGACTGCATGCCTTATATCAATTTTTGTCGCGGAATTATGGACTTTGAAAACATATTTTCTCTCGCCTCGCGCCGTAAAAGCTTTTTCGGTCACTATCGGCTCAAGTATTATCTGGTAAGGGTCCATTAAACCAACAACTCCTTTAATCGTAAAACAGCATTATTATCGATCACTACCGTGTCAGCATTCAAAAGATCAAAAATATTCAAGTCCTGGTCGCGGACAATTTTTATTTTTTCCAGATTTCTCGACGCCATGTCCAAGTTGTCCGAAATTTTGCTTGCGACAAAAAGCACCTTTGAACCGCTAAGCCCCAATTTGCCTATAAGCTCGAGCATTGACTTCGTTTTTGGCTTATCAACAGATATATCATCAACCAGCCTTACTTGGCCTTCGCGTGCCTTGTCGGACAAAACAATTTTAAGAGCCAATTGGCGGACTTTCTTTGGAAGCGCAAAGCTGTAATCCCTGGGCTTTGGACCAAAAATTACGCCCCCGTGCCTCCACAATGGAGACCTGATCGTCCCGGCTCTGGCGCGACCTGTGCCTTTTTGCTTCCACGGTTTTTTGCCGCCGCCCGAGACTTCGGCACGCGTCAACGCGGAATGCGTACCCGCGCGCTTTGATGCCAAGAACCATTTAAGCGTCTGATGCACCACTTCTTCGTTCTTTTTTATTTCGAACAATTCTGCTGGTAAGCCTGCAGCGAGCTTAGTCGAGTTGTTCATGATTTCACTATCTCCACTAAGTTCCCTTTTGATCCGGGTACCGACCCTGAAACTAAAATAAGGTTATTGTTAAGATCGACCCTGACTACCTTTACATTTTTAAGGGTGGCTCTGACCGCTCCCATATGGCCCGACATCCTGCGGCCCTTATAAACTCGGCCGGGGGTCGTCCCTGAACCGATCGATCCCGGGATCCTATGCGATTTGCTGCCATGCCCCATAGGCCCCCTGTGGTGGTGCCATCTTTTTATCGTTCCTTGGAATCCTTTCCCTATAGTTACGCCGGATACTTTTACAGAATCGCCGTCTTTGAAAATATCAACTTTAATTTCCTGCCCTATCTTATAATCCTCGGGCTTTTCGACCCGGAATTCCCTTAAGTTCTTAAGCTTCAGCTCCTTAAGCATCCCCTGCATCGGCTTATTCACCTTTTTCGCCGGGCCAAAGCCGACTTGTATCGCATTGTAGCCATGCTTTTCTTTTGTTCGGAGCGCCGTAACAATACATGGGCCTGCTTCAACCACGGTTACAGGCCGTACATTCCCTTTTTCGTCGAAAATTTGCGTCATTCCTATTTTTTTACCGAGAATTGCGCTCATGTTATTTTAATTTTATCTCCACATCTACCCCCGCAGGCAGGTCAAGCTGCATCAGCGCGTCAACTGTGTCTTTCGGCGGGTCGAGAATATCAACTAGCCTCTTATGCGTCCTTATCTCAAAATGCTCGCGTGATTTTTTATCGACATGCGGGGACCTTAGCACGCAGTACACTTCTTTGTTCGTAGGCAATGGTATCGGGCCTGAAACAAGCGCGCCGACCCTTTTTGCCGTATCGACTATTTTTTGCGCCGACTGGTCGAGCAGCCTGTGGTCGTAACTCTTCAAACGGATCCTGATCCTTTGTCTTGCCATTTTTTTATGCCTTCCCCGAGGCCTGAGCTATGATGCCTTCTGCAACGCTCTTTGGAACCTCTTCATAATGTGAAAACTCCATCGAATAATTCCCTCTTCCCTGGGTTCTGCTCCTCAAATCCGTCGAGTAGCCGAACATCTGGGCGAGCGGTACCTTTGATTTGATGACCTGCATTCCGGCGTTCATTTCCATGCCCTCAATGCGCCCGCGCCTGCTGGACAAGTCGCCTATTACATCCCCCATGTAAAGTTCTGGAACAACAACTTCAACCTTCATCAACGGCTCTAAAATAATTGGTTTGCTTCTTCTTACGCCGTCTTTTAATGCCATAGATGCGGCTATTTTAAACGCGATCTCGGACGAGTCTACATCATGGTATGATCCGTCAGTAAGCGTTGCTTTAAGGTCGATAACCGGATATCCAGCGATAACGCCCGTTGCCATGGCTTCTTTAATGCCGGCTTCAACCGGCGCTATATATTCGCGGGGAACGGTTCCCCCGACTATTTCGTTCACGAATTCAAAGCCCTTGCCCGCAGGCATCGGTTCAATTTTGAGCCAGACATGGCCATATTGGCCTCGGCCGCCGGTCTGCCTGATGAATTTGCCTTCGACTTCGCATGTGCCTTTAATTGTTTCTTTGTATGCGACTTGCGGTTTGCCGACATTTGCTTCAACTTTGAATTCACGCAGAAGCCTGTCGACAATAATTTCAAGATGTAGTTCTCCCATGCCGGAAATAATTGTTTGTCCGGTCTCCGGGTCGCCTTTGATCCTAAAAGTTGGGTCTTCTTCGGCAAGGCGGGACAACGATATTCCAAGCTTTTCCTGGTCAGCTTTGGTCTTAGGCTCGATCGCTACAAATATAACAGGCTCTGGGAACGTTATCGATTCAAGAATGATCGGCTTTTCTTCCAAGCACAAAGTATCGCCAGTGCCGGTATCCTTTAATCCGACAACAGCCGCTATATCGCCTGCACGAACCTCCTGCAATTCTTCCCTCTTGTTCGCGTGCATTTGGAGAAGCCGGCCGATCCTCTCCCTCTTGTCCTTTGAAGAATTTAAAATATACGAACCTGTTTTTAGGACTCCAGAATATACCCTGAAGAATGTCAAGCGCCCGACAAACGGATCGGCCATGATCTTGAACGCAAGAGCCGAAAATGCTTCATCATCCGATGCTGCTCTTGATTCTTCATCGCCAGTCTTTGGATTAATGCCCTTTACGGCGGGAATGTCGACAGGCGATGGAAGATAATCAACGATCGCATCGAGCAAAGGCTGGACGCCGCGATTCTTAAATGCCGTGCCGCAGGCTACCGGGATCATCTTCAATGTGATCGTAGCCAAGCGGATGCCTTTCTTTATTTCATCCAACGTTAATGTTTCGCCGGCTAAATATTTTTCAAGGAGAACATCGTCTGTTTCGGCGATTGTTTCAAGCAATTGGTCGTGATATTTTTTCGCTTTATCGACAAGATCGGCAGGGATATCCGTTACGGTGTATTTTGCCCCGATTTCGTCGTTATATACAATAGCTTTCATGGAAACAAGATCGACAACTCCCTGGAAATTATCTTCAGCGCCTATCGGCATCTGGATCGGGACGGCTTTTGCCTGCAGTCTTTCTTTGACCTGGCTTACGACCTTGAAATAATCCGCGCCAACCCTGTCCATTTTGTTGACAAATACGATCCTCGGCACTTTATACTTGTTCGCCTGCCTCCAAACGGTTTCCGATTGCGGCTGGACGCCGCCTACCGCGCAGAAAATAAGGACAACGCCGTCAAGCACGCGCATTGACCGCTCAACTTCAACGGTAAAATCAACGTGCCCGGGAGTATCGATGACATTGATCCTGAAATCCTTCCAAGTCGTAGATATCGCGGCCGATGTGATCGTTATTCCCCGCTCTTTTTCCTGTTCCATCCAATCGGTTGTCGTATTGCCTTCGTCAACATTGCCGATCTTGTGTATCTTGCCTGAATAGAAAAGCACCCTTTCGGTCGTTGTTGTTTTCCCGGCATCTATATGAGCCGCAAAACCGATATTCCTATATTTTGATATATGATCAGCCATTAATTTTTACCACCTAAAATGGGCGAATGCCTTGTTTGCTTCAGCGGTCTTGTGCATGTCTTCGCGCTTTTTCATAGCAACGCCTGTTCCCGAAAAAGCATCGAGCATTTCCTGCGAAAGCTTCTCTATCATGCTTTTCCCCGCCCTTTCGCGGGCCGCATCCCTTAACCATTGCATCGCAAGAGCTTGTCCGCGTTCGCGCGTAACCTCGATCGGGACTTGGTATGTTGCGCCTCCGACGCGCCTTGACTTTACCTCCATCAAAGGAGCAAGTTTTACAATAACCCCGTCGAATATTTCCAAAGCGCCTTTTTTTGTCTTCTCTTCGGCGATCTTTAATGCGCTATAGATTATTTTTTCAGCCTTGCTCTTTTGCCCGTCATACATGAGCTTATTGATAAATCTTTGTATAGGAACGCTATTGTAAATCGCGTCTCCTTCTATTTTTCTTTTTTGGACCCTTCCGTATCTTGGCATTTACGCTCCTTTACCAGCCGCCGCTTTCGGGCGTTTTGCGCCGTATTTTGAACGGCCTTGCCTTCTGTTCTCAACGCCTGTCGTATCAAGCGACCCTCTGACTATATGATATCTGACGCCGGGAAGATCTTTTACACGGCCTCCGCGGATCAAGACTACCGAGTGCTCCTGGAGGTTGTGCCCGACTCCCGGGATATAAGCTATGACTTCCGTACCGCCTGTTACCCTTACTTTTGCAACTTTTCTTAATGCGGAATTCGGCTTTTTAGGGGTCGTCGTGTAAACACGGGTGCAAACTCCGCGCTTTAACGGGTTCCCTCGAAGCGCCGGCGCTTTCGTTTTGAATTTCTTGCTCTGTCTTCCTTTCCGAAGCAATTGGTTTATTGTTGGCATTACGACATCTCCCCTACTGTTGGAACAAGTTCCAAATTTCTGTATCCAATGAAGCCCGTCCCTGCAGGAATGAGCCTTCCTATGATAACGTTCTCTTTAAGCCCGTACATTTCGTCGCTCTTGCCGCGGATGGCCGCATCAGTCAGCACGCGGGCTGTTTCCTGGAAGGAGGCGGCAGAAATAAAACTTTCGGTCGTAAGGGAAGCTTTTGTTATTCCGAGCAAAACTTCCTCTCCCTCGGCGTTATCGCCCTTCACCTTTTCGTTTATCTTGTCTAGGGCAAGCTTATCGATAAGCTCGCCGGGCAGAAGGGTTGTGTCTCCAGGCTTTACGATGCGAAGCTTTTTGGTCATCTGTTTTATAATTACCTCGATATGCTTGTCGTTGATCGTAACACCTTGCGACCTGTATATCTTTTGGATCTCATTGACAATATGTATCTGTACAGCCTGCGCGCCCAATATCCTTAATACATCGTGCGGGTTGACCGCGCCGTCGGTCAGCTGTTCGCCCAAATGCACCCTGTCGCCGGATGTGACTTTTAAGCGGACCTCATATGGGATGACATATTCCCTCTTTTCATCTTTCCCATAAACCGTGAGAAGCCTTGATCCTTCCTTGTCGGACATCGAGACCGTGCCTTCGATCTCGCACAATACCGCAGCATCTTTGGGGCGCCTTGCTTCAAAAAGCTCTTCAACTTTCGGCAAACCTTGGATGATATCGCGCGTTTTGGAAGGGTCGCGCCTCATTGCCTCAACTTTTGCCAAGACATCGTATGGGTCGACCGTCTTATTGTCCTCAACCATGATCCTCGATGACGCGACAACAAGATAACTTTCGCCGGGCACTACTAAAATCTCATTCTTCTTGATATCAATAACGATGCCTGATGTTTTTGAAATAAGTCCGGTCGCTATCTCATCGCCGATCATGACCTTATCCCCGACCTTAACAAGCACCTTTGAAGCTGATTGTAGCTCGTATCCTTTCTCGATTTTAGGGTTATAAACGAATATTTCCCCGTCTTTTTTTGCGATCGACTCTGTTACCACATGATGGCCAATGCGTTTTTTGCGGGAAAGCGTCTCAAGCCCGAGAAATTTTATCTTCCCCGGCGCCTGGGCGATTATGTATTCGTATGTCGGGTCGTATTCCGCGATAATGTCGCCGGGCTTAACGGCTTCTTTGTTCTTTACAAGCAAAGTCGATCCGGTCGGAACAAAATATTCTTCTTTTTTATCCTTGATCTTAATAATTATGTTGCCGCTCCTGACGACCATTTTTATGCGGGCGCCGGTTTCGCTCTCAACATCCTTCAACTCCAAGCCTTCGCCAAATTGGGCTTCGCCGCCGTGCTTAACCTTGATCGAGATCTTCGCAGTCTTGTGCAAAGCGACTCCCCCGATGTGGAACGTTCTCATGGTGAGCTGGGTTCCAGGTTCGCCTATACTTTGGGCGGCGATCGCGCCGACCGCTTCGCCGATGTTGACAATATTCCCGGTCGAAAGGTCTTTGCCGTAGCAAGCGCGGCACAGCCCGCGTTTTGTTCTGCATGTCAATGGCGATCTGACGGTAACCCTTTCGATCCCGGCCTCCCTTATCTTTTCAGCTGTTTCCTCATCAATTTCTTCGGAAGCTTTCGCCAAAACTTTTGAGGTCAAAGGATCGACAATATTTTTTACGGGCGCGCGGTTCACAAGCCTCTGGGACAATGGGATTATCTCTTCGTATCCTTCGCGGATCGAGGTCAAAACAACCCCGTCCTCGCTTCCGCATTCATCTTCGGTTATCATAACATCCTGGCTGACATCGACAAGCCGCCTTGTTAAATATCCGGAATCGGCCGTGCGGAGAGCGGTATCTACAATACCCTTTCGCGCGCCGTATGAAGAAATAAAATATTCGGTAACGCT
Source organism: Candidatus Saganbacteria bacterium (assembly GCA_016223245.1). Classification (NCBI taxonomy): domain Bacteria; kingdom Bacillati; species Candidatus Saganbacteria bacterium. Next base: position 64,321 of record JACRPL010000023.1, read on the forward strand.
TAGGCCTTCTTTAAAGTTCGTCCGTATGGGGATCGGGATGATGTTCCCTGAAGGATCCGCCATGAGGCCGCGGATGCCTGCAAGCTGCCTGACCTGCTGGACATTTCCGCGAGCTCCCGAAAAAGCCATCATATAAACCGAATTGAGCTTATCAAAGCCTTTTAGCAAAGCCTGGGTAACATCTTCGGTGACATTGCTCCAGATATCAAGCGACCTTAAAAACGCTTCGTTTGGAGAAAGCGTTCCCTCTCTTGCCGACTGCTCAAGCTCAACAATTTCCGCTTCGGCTCGGCTAAGTATCTCTTTCTTTTCCGGCGGGACCTTAAGGTCGTCGATCGATATTGAAACGCCGGCGATAGTCGCGTATTTGAACCCTAGCCTCTTGATCTCATTTGCGATCTCGGAAGCGACAGCCGCCCCGTATTGCTTGTATGCCTTCAGGATAAGTTTTTCCAACCCTTTTTTATCGACGATCGTATTTATATACGGGAACTTCTCGTCCGCAGAAACTTTTTTCGCAATAACATTATTTATAGTGTAATTGAATTTTATGCGTCCGACCGTCGTTTCGACAAGCGCGCCGTCCCTGCGTACTTTTACCGCCGAATGAAGGTGTATCCTGTCAAGGTCGTGCGCAACCATTGCTTCCCAATCATTAGAGAATATCATTCCGGCTCCAAGCTTTTGGTTCTCATTATCCGCTGTCATATAATAGGTGCCGAGGACCATATCCTGGGTCGGCGTGATGACGGGCCTCCCGGACGCGGGAGACAGGACATTGTTTGACGCAAGCATAAGAAGCCTTGCTTCAACCTGCGCTTCTGTCATAAGCGGCACATGGACGGCCATTTGGTCGCCATCGAAGTCCGCGTTGAACGCTGGACAAACAAGCGGATGGATTTGTATAGCTTTCCCTTCTACAAGTATTGGTTCGAACGCTTGGATGCCCAATCTATGGAGTGTAGGGGCGCGGTTTAGGAGAACAGGATGTCCCTTGATGACTTCTTCCAAGATATCCCAAACCATGACTTCGCCTTTTTCGATCATTCTCTTTGCAGACTTCACGTTTTGCGCAAAACCGCGGTCAACCAGCTTGCGGATGACGAACGGCTTAAAAAGTTCGAGAGCCATGTCTTTGGGCAGGCCGCACTGGTGTATCTTTAAATTTGGCCCGACAACTATAACTGAACGGCCTGAATAATCAGCGCGCTTGCCCAATAGATTTTGCCTGAAACGGCCCTGCTTCCCTTCAATAATATCCGTCAACGAGCGAAGCGGCCTTCCTGTCGATCCGACAACAGCTCTTTTTCTCCTGCCGTTGTCGATCAATACGTCGACTGATTCCTGGAGCATGCGCTTTTCGTTCCTGATTATCATATCAGGAGCTCCCATGTTGATCATCTTCTTCAAGCGATTGTTCCGGTTCAGCACTCTCCTGTATAAGTCGTTAAGATCTGATGTTGCAAAGCGTCCTCCTTCCAACTGGACCATTGGCCTAAGGTCTGGCGGGATCACCGGAAGGCTTTCCATGATCATCCATTCAGGACGGTTGCCGGATTGTACGAACGATTCGATCACCCTCAACCTTTTAATGATCTTGAGCCGTTTTTGCCCGTCGGATGTTTTAAAATCGCGCCTTAATCTCGCGGCTGTAGCATCAAGATCGATGCGACCAAGCAATTCCCTTATGGCTTTAGCGCCTGTTTCGGCCTTAAAGGTTTCTCCGTATTTTTCGCGGGCTTCGACATATTCGGCTTCACGCAGTATCTTTCCGACTTTTAATTTCGATTTGCCGCTTACTTCTGTCACAATGTATGAATCGTAATAAATAACTTCTTCGAGGCCGCGCCCTGAAATATCAAGAAGCAGGCTCATGTATCCTGGAACAGACCTCAAGAACCAAATATGGGCTACCGGCACCGCAAGCTTTATGTGGCCCATGCGTTCGCGCCTGACCCTTGACGTTGTAACTTCAACGCCGCACCTTTCGCAGACTATGCCCCTATACCTTACTCTTTTGTATTTCCCGCAATGGCATTCCCAATCTTTGACCGGCCCGAAAATAACTTCACAAAACAACCCGTGCCTTTCGGGCTTGAAAGTACGGTAATTGATGGTTTCGGGCTTCAACACTTCTCCGTTGGACCATTCGAGTATCCTGTTGGGGGACGCGATCCCGATCTGGATAATATCGAATTCAAGATTTTCAGATTTTGATATTATTGGCATATTATATTATCGGCTCCCTTTTTTTCTTGCGTGAAGAACTTCCCGGGACTTTGACTTCTTCTTCAATGCTTACTTCTTTGCGGTTCTTGTCGAGGGTCCTTACGTCCAGCCCAAGACTCCTTAATTCTTTCAACAAAACCTTGAACGATTCGGGGATCCCGGGCTTCGTCATAGGTTTTCCTTTAATGATCGATTCGTAGACTTTAGACCGGCCGACCACGTCGTCCGATTTAACGGTCAACAGTTCCTGCAAAGTATGCGCCGCGCCGTACGCTTCAAGCGCCCAAACCTCCATTTCACCGAATCTTTGGCCTCCGAACTGGGCCTTGCCGCCCAAAGGCTGCTGTGTTATCAGCGAATACGGCCCTGTTGACCTTGCATGCATCTTGTCATCAACTAAATGGATAAGTTTTAGGAGATACATGTATCCGATTACAACTTTCCTGTCGAAAGCCTCGCCTGTCCGGCCGTCGCGGAGTTTAACCTTGCCGCTCTCGTCGATCCAGGGAAGTTTTTTCTTGGCTTCGCCAAGCATGCTTTCGATCATTTTGCGCGACGCCTCTTCTTCATATATCTCGTCAAAAGGCGGCACTTCGTAATTCTTGCCGTTTACATGCGCCGCAAAGCCCAAGAGCAATTCGAATATCTGCCCGATGTTCATACGCGATGGGACGCCTAGCGGGTTTAGCACTACGTCGACAGGCGTGCCGTCCGGAAGATATGGCATATCTTCTTCATGGAGGATCTTTGCAACGACCCCTTTATTCCCGTGGCGGCCGGCAAGCTTGTCCCCGATGGAAACCTTTCTTTGCTGTGCAACGTAAACGCGGACAAGCTCGTGCACGCCCGGGCTTAATTCGTCGCCTTTTTCCCTTGAAAAGACGCGGACATTCATGACCTTTCCGCCCTCGCCTGGAGGAACGCGCAGAGAAGTATCCCTCATGTCGCGCGCTTTATCGCCGAATATCGCGCGGAGTAGCTTTTCTTCCGCCGGCAATTCTGTCTCGCCTTTTGGCGTCACTTTACCGACGAGTATTTCGCCGGAAGCAACCTCTGTCCCTACCCTAATGATCCCGCGATCATCAAGATTCCTAAGCGCCTCATCCCCAACGTTGGGAATCTCTCGGGTTATTTCTTCCATTCCTAATTTTGTGGACCTGACCTCAACTTCCAGCCGCTCGATGTGAACGGTCGTAAAAACATCTTCGCGGACCAATCGTTCCGATAATAAGATAGCATCTTCATAGTTGTATCCTTCCCAGGGCATGAATGCGACAAGCACATTGCGGCCCAGAGCAAGCTCTCCGTTCTGCGTTGCTGACCCGTCAGCGATCAGGTCGCCTTCCGACAAACGGTCGCCGATTTTGACAGTCGGCCTTTCATGTACCAAGGTATTTTGGTTGCTTCGACCGAATTTTACCAATTCGTACGTTTCTTTCTTTCCGCTGCTTCCCGTTACGACAACTTCGGAAGCCGTAACGCGGGTTACTTTCCCGGCCCCTCTTGAGCGAACGATTGATCTTGAGTCTTCGGCGACTTTCCTTTCAAGGCCAGTGCCGACAAATGGGGCTTCAGGCCTTAAAAGCGGGACCGATTGCCTCTGCATATTAGCGCCCATCATTGCGCGGTTCGCGTCGTCATGCTCCAAGAATGGGATCATAGCCGTCGAAATGCCTACAATTTGCGCTGGAGCAACGCCTGTGTAATCCACTTCGTTTGCCCTGGCAAAAACAAATTCCCTCTTGTACCTGACGGGAACTTGAGGTTCCTTAATGTGGTTTGCGGGAGTCAACCTTACGTCGCAGGCCGCGATCTTAAAAAGATCCTCGACATCTGCTGTTAAATATTCGATCTTATTTTGGACGACACCTTTTTCAACTATAAAATACGGGGTTTCAATGAACCCGAATTTATTTACCCTCGCGTAAGCTGAAAGAGATGCGATCAAGCCGGCATTGGGGCCTTCCGGCGTTTCAATCGGGCATACCCTGCCGTAATGGCTTGGGTGGATATCGCGCACTTCAAATCCTGCGCGCTCGCGCGTAAGCCCTCCTGGGCCTAAGGCCGATAACCTTCTCTTGTGCGTCAATTCGGCCAGCGGGTTTGTCTGGTCCATGAACTGCGAAAGCTGCGATGAGCCAAAGAATTCTTTAATAACGGCGGATAATGGGCGGATGTTTATTAAGGCTTGCGGGGTAACTGATGGGCCTTTGGTAAGCATCTGCTCTTTTATGAGCCTTTCGACCCTCGTTAATCCAATGCGGAATTGCCTCTGGAGCAATTCGCCTACGCTCCTGACCCTCCTGTTCCCCAAATGGTCGATATCGTCAGTCAACCCGTCGCCATTGTGGAGGGCGATCAGGTATTTTGTCATGCCAAGCAGGTCCTGCTTGGTCAACACTGTCATATCCTCGGCAACTTTTATCCCGAGCTTTATATTCATCTTGTGGCGGCCAACGCGCCCAAGATCATATCTTTTAGGGCTGAAAAATAAATTTTGGAGATAAACTTGCGCGCCTTCAAAAGTGACGGGATCCCCAGGGCGGAGCTTTTTGTAGATCTCGATCAATGCTTCTTCTTTTGAAATTATCGGGCTTTCTTTGAAAGTCCTTTTCCTGAACTCGCCCTCGCTTAAGGCCTCCAATATCTCTTTTTCAGCCGCGCCTACGGCGCAAAGAAGGGTTGTGATGCCGATCTTCCGCGTTTTGTTGATCCTCGCAAAAACCGCAAGATGCGCGTCTGTTTCGATCTCAAGCCATGCGCCGCGGTCAGGGATGACAGTCGCGTAAAAAAGGCTGCGCCCCAATTTTTCGACGCGCTTGCTGGATTTGAAATAAACTCCCGGAGACCTTGTAAGCTGTGAGATAATTACGCGTTCGGCGCCGTTAATGACAAATGTCGCGCGATTAGTCATCAGCGGGAGGTCCCCGATGAAAACTTCCTGCACTTTGACCTCTTTATTCTCGCGGTTCACGAGCTTTACCTCGACCTTGAGAGGGGCCGCGTACGTCACTTCACGGACCAAACATTCCTGAACGGAATATTTAGGCTTTCCGACAAATACCTTCCCCGTAAAATAAAGTTCGAGCTTTTGGTCATAGCTTTTTATAGGCGAAACCGACTTGAGCTCGTCCCTTAAGCCCTCGTTCATGAACCACGCGAAAGAATCCTTCTGCAGTTCAAGCAGGTCCGGCGCTGCCGGTATTTTTCTCTTTATCTCATGGAATAAATTTTGTCTCACTTAATTTCTACCTTTGCTCCTTCTGCTTCAAGCTTTTTCTTGATCTCTAAAGCTTCAGGCTTTTTAATGCCCTCTTTTACGGGTTTAGGAGCTCCGTCAACCATATCTTTTGCTTCTTTGAGCCCAAGTCCCGTTATTTCGCGAACTACTTTCAAAACTTGGATCTTCTTATCACCAGCGGAAGTTAAGATCACATCGACTTCATCTTTAACCTCTTCTGCGGCGACTGCGCCCGCGCCGCCTGCGGCTGCCATTGCAACCGGGGCCGCGGCCGTTACTCCAAATTTTTCTTCCATCTTCTTAACTAATTCGGATAATTCCATTACGCTCAAACCTTCAACTAAACCTATTACATCTTCGACTTTTGCCATTACTTTTCACCTCCCTGTGACTTCTGCTTTCTTATTTCATCCAAGGCATAAACAAATTTTCGAAGCGGCCCCTGCATAACTGAAACAATATTGTATAGGGGGGACTTCATTGCGCCAACAACTTTGCTTAATAGCTCTTGTTTGCTTGGCAGTTTTGCTAATTCTTTAATCTGCTTGTCGGCATAAATCTGATTTTCGACAACGCCGACCAAAAGGCCCGGCTTTTCGTGCTCGCCGATAAATTGCATAAGCGTCTTCGCGGGCATGACAACTTCGTCGGACCCAAAAATAATCGCGACTTGTCCTATCAATTGCGTCCCTAGGGACGACAATCCTTCCGGAAGGGCTTTAGCAACCAAAGTATTTTTGAAAACTTTATATTCAGCCTTATTTGCGCGGAGCTTCCTGCGGAGTTCCGTCACTTGCTTGACCGTCATCCCGCGGTAATCGGTCAAAATAAGTATCTTTGATGAATTGATCTTTTCTCTGATCTCTTTCACCGCTTTCTTTTTGCTTTCTTTTACTGGAGCCGTTCTTCCTTTTGTCATTCTTCGGTCTCCATTTCGCGCAAGTCGAGCTTTATGCCCGGCCCCATAGTTGATGAGATAGTCGCGGACTTGAAAAAAGACCCTTTAACGGACGAGGGCTTGCTTTTTCTAACAGCATTAAGCGCAACTGCTAAATTCTCCTTGATCTTTTCTAGCTCGAAGCTTATCTTGCCGACAAGCAGGTGGACAACTCCGCCTTTTTCCATCCTGTATTCGAGCTTGCCCGCTTTGAATTCCTTGATGGATTTTGCGATATCGTTTGTTACCGTCCCGGACTTCGGGTTTGGCATCAAGCCCTTTGTCCCCAATATTTTCCCAAGCTTTCCGACTTGCGGCATCATATCCGGGGTTGCAAGCAAAACGTCAAAATCAAGGAATCCCTTGCTTATTCTTTCGATCAAGTCATCAGCCCCAAAAACATCCGCACCCGCCTGCTCGGCTTCTTTAAGCTTATCGCCGCGCGAGAGGACGGCTACTTTCATTGTCTTTCCAGTGCCGTTTGGAAGCGTAACAAGGCCTCTTATCGAATCTGGTTTTTTGGAAGGCAGATTTAATGTAATAGCCAGATCAACAGATTCCGGGAATTTTGCCCATGCGGTTCCTTTCACGAGCTTGACCGCATCGGCAAAACTATATTTCTTCGAAGTATCTATTGTTTTTGTTTTTTCCAGATATTTTTTACTTGTCTTATTCAACGTTAACTCCCATTGAGCGAGCCGTGCCTTCGATGATCTTCATCGCCGCATTGACATCGTTCGCATTAAGGTCCGCCATTTTGGCCTCTGCTATCTGCTTAACTTGCGCCTTGGTGACCTTCCCTACTTTGTTCCTGTTTGGCTCTCCGGATGCCTTATCGATCCCGGCCGCTTTTTTGATCAATGTGGCTGCTGGAGGCGTCTTTAATATGAAGGTAAATGATCGGTCCTTGAATACAGTGATCTCAACAGGGATCACTGTGTCTCCCTTATCGGAGGTCTGGGCATTATAAGCCTTGCAAAACTCCATTATATTGATGCCATGCTGGCCAAGCGCCGGTCCTATTGGCGGGGCGGGATTTGCCTTCCCGGCCGGGATCTGCAACTTGATCTTAACTAAGATTTCTTTTTTCTTGCCTTTTGGTGCTGCCATTTTCCCCTTGTCCTTGTTATTGTTATACTACCTTTTCCGCGTGCTCAAAATTTACTTCGACCGGCGTATCCCGCCCGAAGATATTGATGAGCACTTTAAGCTTTTCACGGTCAACATTTATCTCATCGATAGTGCCGGTGTAACCGCGAAAAGGCCCGCTTATGACTCTTACTATTTCGCCTCTTTCAAAAGCAATTTCAAGCTTTTCGGATTTAACGCCTATTTGCTTTAACACTCTCTGCATTTCCCTATCGGATACCGGAGTTGGCTTAGTTTTTGTCCCGATAAAGCGGGCAACCCCCGGCGTCTGCCTTATTGCATACCAAGACTCGTCATCCAGCGCCATTTCAAGAAAAACATATCCCGCGAACATGTTTTTCTTTTTTTCCACGCGTTTTTTGCCGTGAAGTTCAACCACTTCTTCTTCGGGGACCAAAACTTTTGAAATTTTGTGCCGGAGCCCCAAGCGGTCAATATTTTGCTCGATCGCACGCTTAACCCTGTCTTCCTGTCCAGAGTATGTCTGTATCACGTACCACTTCAATTCTAACGGGGCCTCATCCTTTTTTTCAGGTTCAGCCGGAACAGAAGATACCTCTTCTATCTTATTTTCTTCAACAGGAGCAGTTTCAGGATTTTTGCCCTGCTCTTCCCTGTTATTTTTTTCTTGATTGTCAAAATTCATTATTATTAACGTGCTTTTGTTAACATTAAAACAGCTTGAGATAAACCATAATCGATCCCCATCAAAGCAAATCCCAAAACTAATACCATCACTACTATTATTACCGTCGCAGAAATAATATATTTCCTGTCCGGCCAGGAAACTTTTTTGGCCTCTGCCTGCGTTTCCTTTATATAATTACCGACCGCGGCAACTAATCCAACTTTTTTTTCTTCCATAAATATTAAAATTCGGGCGAGAAGGGACTCGAACCCCCAACCACTGGTTTTGGAGACCAGGGCTCTACCAATTGAGCTACTCGCCCAACAGACAAGCCCTGCACTAAAAGGTGCCGGGACAAGCCCCTATTTTTCCTCCTTATGGACCGTATGCGCCCTGCAAAACCTGCAATATTTCTTAAGCTCCAACCTACCGGTAGTTGTTTTCTTATTTTTATTCGTCGCATAATTGCGCCGCTTGCATTTCGTACACGACAATGTGATTATTTCTCTCATAAAATTATTTGAAAAGCACAAAAAATCCCCTCTACCAAATTTTTGCTACGGAATTTGGCAAAAAGGTTTTAGCGCGCTTTAGCGCCGCCTTAAAGCGCAGAAGCACACAAAGGTTAATTTTATCTTAAATAATATTTCTTGTCAAGGGGATGAATTGCCCCTGTTATTTAAAGTTCAAAAGTGGACTATTTAAAGTTGAAAAGTGGACTCTAGTTGGA
>JACRPL010000024.1 GCA_016223245.1 Candidatus Saganbacteria bacterium
ATGATTTTTACTCTTTCTCGTTTAACCAGATCGCGTAGCCTTAAACCCTGTTCTTCCCATGACCTTTTCATTGGAATTTGGGTTAGGTTTTTGATGATTTAACGAAAGGCCTTATGGTTAGATTTTAGATGATTTGATTCGAATAGTTGCAATTCCATAATTATTTTGCTATAATATTCAAGTTATGAAAGAGGGAATCCACCCGAAATACTTCAAGACTAAAGCGAGCTGCGCTTGCGGCGCCGAATACGAAATAGGCTCAACAAAAGAGAATATCCGCGTCGACATCTGCTCTGCCTGCCACCCACTTTTCACGGGAAAGCAGAAGCTCCTTGATACTGAAGGCCGCGTCCAGAAGTTCACCAAGAAATATGCCGGCGTCAAAGTCGTTAAAAAAGCTCCGCAAAAAAAACGCGTTGCAAAAGCAAGGTCCAAAGCCGCCGCAAAAAAATCCACAGCGAAAAAGTAACATCCCCCAATGTTTATCGACAAACTTTCTAAAATAGAAGAAAGATACGAAGAGATATTATCCGCTTTATCAAAAAAAGAAATAATAGGGAGCCAAAAGCTCTTCCAGCAATTAGGGAAAGAATTATCGGAGATCGACCCGATCGTTAAAGCCTATCGCAAATATAAAGACATTGATAAACATATCGAAGAGACAAAGACCATGCTCCCGGATCCCGAAATGTCCGAACTAGCAAACACCGAGCTTCGAAACCTTGAAGAAAAAAAACAAAAGCTAAAAGAAGCTCTCGAGTTTTTACTTGTCCCAACCGACCCTCTAGACGAAAAGAACATCATCGTTGAGATCCGGGGCGGGACAGGAGGAGATGAAGCCGCGCTTTTTGCGGGAGATCTTCTTCGGATGTACCTGCGGTACGCCGAAAAAAAGGGCTGGAAAACAGAAGTGATCGATTCAAACCCGACCGGCCTTGGCGGATACAAGGAAGCTATTTTCTCGGTCATTGGCCGCGGAGCATACAGCAAATTCAAATATGAAAGCGGAACGCATAGGGTACAGCGGGTGCCGAAAACAGAAACCAGCGGACGCATCCATACATCGGCCGCGACCGTTGCAGTGCTTCCAGAGGTTGAAGATTTTGAGATACAACTTGATGAAAAAGACCTTAAGTTCGAAGCGTTCAGGGCTGGCGGCGCCGGCGGACAGAACGTCAACAAAGTATCTTCCGCCGTTCGAATCACACATATCCCAACAAATACGGTCGTTGAATGCAGAGAAGAGAGATCTCAATTACAGAACCGTGTTAAAGCAATGAAACTGCTTCGTTCGCGCCTATATGAAGTCGAATTGGAAAAACAACGCAAAGACCGCGAAGCAACAAGAAAAATAATGGTTGGAACCGGTGACCGATCGGAAAAGATAAGAACTTATAATTTCCCTCAAGGCCGCATAACTGACCATCGCATCGGATTTACCGTGTACCAGCTTGATAATGTCTTGGACGGAAACCTCGATGAATTTGTCGACGCGCTCCAAACCGCCGACCGCATAGCAAAACTTCAGGCAAAATGAACGATCTAACACAAAACGAAGAAGAGATAATTATTTGCGAGGCTCTGGGTATCGATAAGGCCGAGCTTATTTCGCATCCTGAACTTTTAAAGAAAGACGATCCAAGATATAAAGAATTTAAAAATCGCATCGATAAAAACGAACCCCTAGCCTATATCACAGGAATACAGCCTTTTTACGGGTTCAATTTCTTTGTCGATAAGTCTGTATTGATCCCTCGCCCTGAAACGGAACTATTAGTCGAAATATGCCTCGATACGTTAATGCCGGGACACAATAAAAACCAATCGATTTTGGATATCGGGACGGGATCGGGAGCGATCGCTGTCTGCCTGGCAAAATATCTGGAGAACGCAGCCATAACCGCGATCGATATTTCAAAGGAATCTCTTGCAATATCTAAGAAAAACTCCGACCACCACAATGTTTCCCATAGGATCAAACACGCGCATAGCGATCTTTTTGAGTCTATCAAACCCAAAAGATTTGACGCGATAATTTCAAATCCTCCATATATTCCGTCCGGAGATATTGAGGAGCTTGAGCCTAATGTCCGCGATCATGAGCCTAGACTTGCTTTGGATGGCGGCATTGACGGGCTAAACATAATAAGGGATATTATCAAAGGATCAAAAGATTATTTAAAGCCTAATGGTTATCTTTTTTTGGAACTCGGTTGTGGACAATCCGAACAAGTGAAAAAACTATTGGAAGACGCGGGTTACAAGAATATCCGGATAATTAAAGATTACGCGGGGATAGATAGGATTGCAAAAGCTCAAAATCAATAAATCATCCGTTAAAAAAGCGAAAGAAATAATTCAAGCCGGCGGGGTCATAATATTTCCGACGGAAACCGTATACGGAATCGGAACTTCGATAAAGTCCAAAAAAGGCATAAAACGCATATTTGAAATAAAAAATAGACCAAAAGATAAACAACTTCAGGTATTAATTTCAGATCTAAAACAATTAAAAGATTTAGCAGTTAGTATTCCAGCATATGCAAAAGACCTAATGGCCGAATATTGGCCAGGACCTCTTACCCTCGTTTTAAAGAAGAAAGGAGGAGGCACGATCGGCGTTCGAATGCCATACCATGTTGAATTACTTAAAATATTACAGGATTGCGGGCCTATGTTTGCTACATCCGCGAATGTTTCCGGTTGCCCTGCCCCGACTTCGGCATCGGAAGTTAAAATAGAAGCAGACCTATTATTGGACGGCGGCAAGTGCAAATTTAAATTGGCTTCAACTGTAATTGATGCGACGTCAAAACCCCCAACAGTTCTCCGACATGGAAAAATTAAAATTAAAAATTAAATTTCAAAAGTGAAATTCCATCAATTATTTATCGAGAATCGCCACTAAGAAAATGAAGGGCGGTTTTTAGCTAGAAATCCTTGTAATATTCTTCAGGGGTGATGTCAGGAAACCATTCGGCAGGCAGATTTTCAAACTTTTTAGCTGTGATCATGAATCTATGGCAGCCATGGCATTCAAATTTAGGGTAAGAGGACAGATCATCTTCTTTGAACTTGTGGTTTTTGTGCAGGTCTTCTATTGGCAGTTGTTCTTCAAATTTGCAATTGTCACAAATGTATATAGCGCACTTTTTCATTTCACCCATGACGCAATTTTAGCTTGAGTCCAATCCTTTGACAACCAGTTGATAGTTTTTGACCTCATAAAGCATTGTTTCCGGATCAAGAAAATGGATAGCTCTGACAAAAATCATTTTCCCTCCGCAACTTGGACATTTTAAGGGGTCATCATTCCAATTAAGCTTTTTTAATGTGGACCATGTAAAAACCTTGGCATCTTTAATTTCTTTTTTAAAATGCTCCATAGCCTTCTGATACAATCTTTTCTTCTGGACAGGAGCAAATAAGCCTGAATAATACACAAAATGATCATAGCGGTTTGGAATATGGATGATCAAACTTTCCATAAACTCAAAAACAGGGACAGCATAAGCCTGCCATGAAGATAATGTGGCTTTCGTTTTCCACTGCAGCTTAACATATTCACTTTTCTTGTAGCCAACAATCAATCTTTGTGAAAAAGGAGCCCTCTTGACATAACGGCCAATATAACTGATTGATATGCTGTCTTCCACGGGCTCGCATCTTATGTAAACATGCCAGTCTTTGTGATATAAATTGTTGAGCAATGCGTAGAATTCCTGTTTGTTTCCCCAATACCAAAGCGTCCCTTCCCGATATGCTTTGCGCAAAAGATTCAAGAATTTACTCTTCCATGCCCCTTTTAAATATGCTTCTGGAATATACGAGACATCTTCCCATTTAAGCGTGCTTTTGTTGATCCCTCCCTGTGTCCTCAAAACGTGGAAATGAGGATGAAATTTCCTATCAGAACCAAAAGTATGCAGAACCCCTAACTCGCCCCCAATAATATCCGACCTCCGATTAAACTGCTGGATGCTTCTTGATATGGCTCTGTCAATTGAGATTGGCTTTGTACCCACAGGAAGGACAAAATCTGCTTTTGCAGGTATTAGCGACAAACCTCGCATGTCCGCAATCTTCGCACGCGTATGTCTGTATGCCCATCTTCAATGTCCTGCAGTTAATGAGTTTCCATACATTTTTTCTCACCGCAGGACGTTTCGCTTCTCTTGACCCGCTTTCCCTTACAAAACTGTCCCACTCATTCCTGAATATTTCCTTGAGAGTTATCGCCATATTTATCTATCGACAAAAAAATAGTTTATGTTCAAGTGAAATTTTCTTTTTAAGATGAGGATAATAAATCGGGAGGGCATAGGATCCGCCGAAGGCGGGCGCGAGTGGGAACCGACACGTTCAGTGTCGGGGGCCCCACGAGCATATGTTCATATTATGACAATAGAAATCAAAGCTTCGGGTGCAGTTACTCCCGTTTCAAGTGGAGGAAGCCTTCCTCCAAGAATATTGAGGCTTAATTTAGCACATATAAACGCATTAAGAGGAACAAGGCCTGCAATTTTAGCTCAAGATAGGCCGCAGGAAATAAGAAAGATCGCTATTGTTGATGATGAAGCAATGATCGCGTGGCTTCTTACCAGAAGCCTTAGAAGAAATCTCTTATCTCTTGGAGCAAATATTCAGGAAGCTTTGTTCACGGGAGAGATCCCAATGGTTGAAGATGGAAATACGCTTATATTATCAACTAACATTTCAGAATTATCCGACATTGAAAGACGTGCCGAGATATTAAAAGTTCCCGAGGTATTAGTGGCTCAAAATGTTGATATATTATTCACGGATTTTAATATGCCGGGGCTTACCGGAGAACAAATTGTTAGAGCTATTAGAGAACAAGGATCTAGGGGCATAATTGTTGGCTTAACAGGCCAGCCGCATGAAAACACCGAACCATTTTATGCCGCGGGAGCAGACCTGGTACTTGAAAAACCATTTAACATTAAAGATATCCTCAATTTATTTAATTAATGCCTAAAGTGCCTGCGTCCGGTAAATACCATAGCTATCCCATTCTCATTGGCGGCATCAATTGATTCTTGGTCGCGCATGCTGCCGCCCGGCTGAATAATTGCGGTGATCCCTATTTTGGCGGCAAGGTCTACATTGTCCTTGAACGGAAAGAAAGCATCAGACGCCATAACAGCGCCTTTGTCTCGTCCATTCGCTTTTTTATGGGCGATCTCTGTAGCATCGATCCTGCTCATTTGACCAGCGCCAATTCCCACAGTCGCGCCATCTTTTACAAAAACGATCGTATTTGATTTAACGTGCTTTGCAACACCCCATGCAAAGAAAAGATCTTCCATTTGCCCGATCGTCGGCTCTTTCTTTGTCGCGGTCTTTATTTCGTTTATTCCAAGTTGTGCCAGATCCATATCTTGGATAAGAACACCGCCAGTGACTCTCTTATAATCAAGGGCCCCATATCGCGCACCCATCAATGGGCATTCCATAATGCGCAGATTTTTTTTCTCGCGGAGCTTCTCTAATGCATCGGAGTCGAAACTTGGAGCAATGATAGCTTCCGCAAAAAGAGTCCCCAGGGCATTGACAAAAGCCATATCGACTTCCCTATTGCAGGCGATAATACTGCCGAAAGCCGAAACCGTATCGCATTCATATGCTTTCTTATAAGCTTCCGCTGCAGTTTTTCCTTTTGCGACCCCGCATGGATTGTTATGTTTGATGATCGCGACCGCGCAATCGGCGAAATAATTGACAAGCGTCCATGCCGAATCAAGATCGACAATATTATTGAATGAAAGTTCTTTGCCGTGAAGTTGTTTAGCGTTAACAATTGCGCCTTTAAAATTACCCGATGGTTCCTTGTAGAAAGCGGCTTTTTGGTGCGGGTTCTCTCCATACCGCAAGTCCTGCATCTTTTCAAGGTTAATGACAAAGCTTTCCTGGAACTCTTCTCCTCCAACAAACTTCTCGCCAAGATATTTACAAATAGCGATATCATATAGTCTTGTGTGATTGAAAGCCTTTAATGCCAGATTCTGTCTTGTCCCTAAAGTTGTTTTCCCTTCATTTGCCTTTAATTCTTTTAGGATATGGGGATAATCTTTTGGATCAACGACAACCGCAACATCTTTGAAGTTCTTGGCCGCAGCGCGGACCATGCTTGGACCGCCAATATCTATATTTTCGATCGCATCAGACAATGTGCTTTTTGGCTTTGCGATCGTCGCTTCAAATGGATATAAATTACAGGCGACTACATCAATAGGCCTGATCCCGTATTTTTTCATGTCGGCTAAGTGTTCGGGAATCGATCTGTTGGCCAATATGCCGCCATGGACCAATGGATGCAAAGTCTTAACGCGGCCAGAAAGCATTGCGGGATATTTTGTGAAACTTGAAACTTCTGTAACTTTTATACCGGCTTTCTTAAGAAATTTTGCTGTGCCACCAGATGAAACGATCTCATAGCCGTTCTTGATTAGCCCTTTTGCAAATACAACAAGCCCTTTCTTGTCCCATACACTTAATAAAGCTAAAGGTTTCCCCTGTTTCTGTGCTCTGTGTTCTGTGTTCTGCTTTCTATTTTTCTTTTTCATGATACTTTCCTTTCTTTTTTTTCGTCGAAACCTGCGAGTAAACCCTGCCTGCCGGCAGGCACGGCTCGCGGTTTCTCTTTTTTCCTTAACCGCGGCGTTCAGCCGCAGGTTCTATATGTACCTTTCGGCCCTCAATTTTTAATCTCCCCTCAGCATACAATTTTATCGCTTGAGGATAAATTTTGTGTTCTAGTGAGAGTATTCTAGCAGATAATGTTTCTTCAGTATCGTTATCTAATACTGGGACAGCTGCCTGCAGAATAATAGGTCCTGTGTCGCATCCTGAATCGACAAAATGGACAGTAGCGCCCGATACTTTTACTCCATGGTCGAATGCTTGTTTTTGGCCATGAAGTCCGGGAAATGACGGCAATAGAGCCGGATGGATATTAATCATTTTGCCCTGATAATTCGAAAGAAGGGCCTCGCCTACTATTTTCATATAGCCTGCAAGACAAACAAGATCGACATTGTGTTTCTTTAATACTTTTACAACCTCGAGTTCATAGGTATTTTTTTCGGCGAAATCTTTAGGATTTATGAACACAGCTTCGATGCCGGCTTTTTTTGCGCGCTCGAGCGCATAGGCTGATTTTTTATCGGAGATCACAACTTTGACGGAGGCGACTTTTGAATCAATTATCGCTTGAAGATTGGAACCATTGCCAGATACCAATACACCGAGATTCATCACAATATTTCAACCTTATCCTTTCCATTCTTTATCCGGCCTATGACAAATACTTTCTCGCCGGATTTTGAAAGGATGATCGATGCTTTTTTCGCGTCTTTTTTGGCGACAACCACTATCATCCCGATCCCCATATTAAAAGCCTTAAGCATTTCGTTGTCCGATACATCTCCTAGTTTTTGTAATACTTTAAATATAGGATTCGGCTTCCAAGAGCTTCGTTCAATTTGCGCACTTAGACCTTTTGGAACAACCCGTGCGACATTTTCGGGAAGTCCGCCGCCCGTAATATGGGCAATAGCTCTTACTTTTACTTTATCCAGCAGTTTCAATAATGATCTTGCGTAAATTCTTGTTGGGGTCAACAATTCTTCACCAATTGATCTGGAAAGCCCTTCGACTTTTGAATTGACTTTCAGTTTTGCGATATTAAATACTATATTTCGAGCAAGAGTAAAACCGTTGCTGTGAAGGCCCGATGACCCAAGACCTAAAATAACGTCGCCTTCTTTAACTTTGGATCCATCGATCAGATTTTTCTTATCGACAACGCCGACCGCAAACCCTGCCAGATCATATTCCCCTGCTTTATACATATCGGAAAGCTCGGCAGTTTCCCCGCCTATCAATGCACAACCGGCTTGCTTACACCCTTCTGCAATCCCTAAAAGAACTTCGCCTAAGATCTTCGGATCAACTTTGTGGCATCCAATATAATCTAAAAAGAAGAGGGGTTTTGCCCCGCATGTGACAACATCATCGGCATTCATAGCAACAAGGTCGATCCCAACTGTGTCATGCCGTCCCATATCGAATGCGAGTTTGAGTTTAGTCCCTACGCCATCGGTTCCTGAAACCAATACTTGATTTTTGTTTATCTGGAAACATCCGCCAAAAAGACCGATGTCTCCAATGACGCCTGGTATCCTCGTTAGTCGAGCGGCTTTCTTTGCGCGGTTCATTACCTCGTATCCGGATTCGATATTTACTCCAGAATTTTTATAGGTTGGTGAGGTCATTTAAAGAACAATCCTAGATTTTCCATTTTTTCCGGTATCTCGACCGGATAATCCCCGCACAAACATGCCATGCACAGGTTCTTTTGCGGAAGATTTACGGCTTTTGCCAAGCTATCGATGCTCAAATATCCTAAAGAATCCACATCTAAATATTTTCTAATTCCCTCTATCGAAAGATTAGCGGCGATCAATTCCGATTTGCTCGGAGTATCGATGCCGTAAAAACAGGAGCTCGTTATCGGAGGCGACGAAACCCTAAAGTGGACTTCACGCGCTCCGGCTTCCCTTAATATTTTAACAATTTGCCTCGAGGTTGTCCCTCGGACAATGGAATCGTCAATGACGACGAATTTTTTATTGCGTACGGCTTCCCTCAATGGATTAAGCTTGATCTTAACTCCCATCTCACGGATCTCTTGGCTTGGCTGGATGAAAGTACGCCCAATATACCTATTCTTAATAAGCGAATCGCCGAACGGTATCCTGCTCTCGATCGCAAATCCAATCGCCGCGGGAATGCCAGAATCCGGTATGCCGCTTATAAACTCGGTATATGGCGCGGGATTTTCTTTTGCCAAGTATTTGCCCATGCTGACGCGCGCGTCGTAAACGCTTCGCCCCATTATCATGGAATCGGGCCTCGCGAAATATATAAACTCGAATATGCACAATGCTGCTTTTTTATGGTGCGAATAAGTTTTCGACTGCATGCCGTCTTTATCGAATATGACTATCTCGCCATTTGATACCTCTCTTACAAAAGTTGCACCTACGATATCAAGCGCGCAGGTTTCGGATGAAAGGACATACGCGTTATCGAGTTTTCCTACACAAAGTGGGCGAATTCCATTTGGATCTTTAACACCGATCAATTTGTCTTTTGTCATAATGACCAAAGAGAACGCGCCGTGGACCCTCTTTAAAGTTGAGACCAATGCGGCATCAAAATTATTTTCATCGGAGGTTGCGATGAGCGCGGCAATGACTTCGGTGTCGGATGTGCCTACGAATTTGAATCCTTTTTCTTCGAGGCCGGCTTTAAGATCGGCGGTATTTAATAAATTCCCGTTATGGCTTACAGCGATCTGCCCGAACTTCGTATCAAGGACAAAAGGCTGGGCATTAGCTATGGTACTGCCACCTGTCGTTGAATACCTGACATGTCCGCAAGCGATATGGCCAGTTAACTTTTTTAGGATATCTTCATTGAAAACGACATTAACAAGGCCCATGCCTTTATAATGATCTATCTTTTCACCATCGGAGACCGCGATCCCAGCGGATTCTTGCCCACGGTGCTGCAATGCAAAAAGCCCATAATAGGTCATTTTCCCTAGGTGATCGCCGTTATACGAATATATACCGAATACGCCGCAAGCTTCCTCTGGTTTATCACAGCGTATCACACAAGTATCGCAGCTAGACAATTTATTCCTCCAATAACTTAACCGCGGCGTTCAGCCGCAGGTGTAATAATATTTCTTAAATATTCTGGAACTTTAGCAACTTCAACAAGCGTTGTTTCGCCGGTTTTCCTAAGTTTTATTTCGATCTTGCCTTCTTTTAGGGATTTGCCGACAATAACTTTGATCGGGAACCCTATTAGATCGGCATCTTTGAGCTTTGGCCCTATTCTTCCTGGCCTATCGTCAAGAACAACTTCGTCGCTTAACCCTGCCCCTTGACCCTGCCTGTCGGTAGGCATGGCCTTGACCCTTTCATAAAGTTCTTCCGCAACTTTCATCTGCTCTACATCCTCGATTATCGCAGGAATTATCACAACTAAATAAGGAGCAAGAGCCATTGGCCAAACGATCCCGTCTTTGTCATTTTTCTGTTCTATAGCCGCAGCGACAATCCTTGAGACCCCTATTCCATAGCATCCCATAATAAGCGGCTGTTCCTTGTTGTCCACATCAAGAAAGATAGCGTTCATACTTGACGAATATTTTGTCCCAAGTTTGAAAATATGCCCGACTTCGATTCCCCTTGCGTCCCCTACTTGCTCCTCTCCAGATTCCGCCAGCACCATAAACTCCTGGGAAAATGAACCGCCCATAACTCCGGAATCGGCATCAATAAATTTATATACGAGCCCCATCCTGTCAAATATTCTGCAATAAACAGCATGCATATTATTATATTCTTTATCAAGGGACTCTTCGGAATCATGGAATGAATAGGAATCTTTCATCATAAATTCGCGGCCGCGCATGAGGCCGAATCGAGGTCTTATTTCGTCGCGGAATTTTGTCTGTATTTGATATAAATTTATTGGGAGCTGTTTGTACGATTTGATATTATTGCGCGCAAGATCGGTTATTATCTCTTCGTGTGTTGGGCCCAAGCAGAAGTCGCGTTCATGGCGGTCTTTTACGCGGAAAAGCTCTTTGCCGTATATTCCCCAGCGTCCCGTTTCCTGCCAATATTCGGCCGGAAGAAGGGTTGGCATAAAAACTTCCTGGGCTCCCGACTTGTTCATTTCTTCGCGGACAATGTTTATTACTTTGTGGAGGGTCTTGAGACCTAGGGGAAGAAAAGTATACACTCCGGCTGCGACTTTCCTTATCATCCCCGCTCGAAGCATCAGCTTATGGGATACAACTTCCGCCTCGCCCGGGTCCTCGCGCAGCGTTGGCGCAAGAAGCCTGGACATCTTCATAACCTAATTATACCACAATTTTGCGGAACTCACAAATCTTGAGGAAGAGCAAGTTTATAGAGCGTAAAAGCGCCAATCTGTTGGACTTTATTCGCTCATCCTGGTGCATAACAAGCGCTTTTTCGAAGAACTTTTCGACCGGATCGGCAAGCCTTAAAAGCTCTTGTACCGCCCCCTTATAATCGCCTTTGTTTATCTTTTCTTCAACTTCCCAATTGACCTTTAAGTAGAGATCGAACAAGTCCTTTTCAACTTGGTACTCAAGATCATGCTCATGGACTTGATCACGTGTTGCCGAGGCCGATATCCTATAAACTCGATCCTGCGTCTTGATAAGTTTTACGAACCATTCCTGCGATCTTAATTCCTGTAGAACTTTCGCGATATCGCCTACAAAAAGAATATCGTTAATATTTGCGAATGATGCGTCAATAATGTCATATGCGATCCCCTCATCAAGCAATATCGCTTTAAATCTTCCGGCTATGAATTCCACCAATTGCTTATAAACTTTTTCAAAATCGGCTGCTTTAAGGATATCGCCGTAAAGTAAAGATGCGCGGCTTAAAACCTCATCCAACTGAAGTTCCAATTTGTTAACGACAATGATCTTTATAATGCCGTTAACGGCTCTGCGCAATCCATAGGGATCGGCGGAGCCTGTCGGGATCTTCCCAAGCCCAAAACATCCGGTCAAAGTATCGAATTTGTCGGCTAAAGAAACGATAGTCCCTGCTGTTGTCTTTGGAAGCATATCTCCCGCGAATCTTGGAAGATAATGTTCAAAAATGCCGTCTGCAACCGCGCGGTCTTCTCCCGACAATAACGAATATTCCCTGCCCATAACTCCTTGAAGTTCCGGAAATTCGAAAACCATTTGAGTCAATAGGTCGGCTTTCAAAAGATTCGCTGTTTTTTCGATTACAGCCAGCCCCTTTTCATCGACTCTCAAAAGCTTTGCGATATATTCGGATAATTTTTTTAATCTTTCGGTCTTTTGGGCCATATCACCGAGGCCTTCAAAGAATTGAACTCTCTTAAGATCTGAAACCCTTGAACTTAATTTTATTTTACTGTCTTCGTCAAAAAAGAACTTGGCGTCCGATAGCCTTGCTTTTATTACGCGCTCGTTGCCGCTACGGATATTTTTGGACCTGCAATTATCGCAGATCACGACGAACTGGTTCGTGATCTTCGATTTATAATCGAGTACGGGAAAATACTTCTGGTTCTTCTTCATGCTGGTAATAAGCACTTCTTTTGGAAGCGCCAAGAACTCCGGCTTGAACGAGCATAATATCGCGCTTGGATTTTCAACAAGGAAAGTTACTTCATTCAAGAGATCTTCTTCTATAAATGCGGACGGTGCTGTTTTCTTGACAGCGTTACGGATCATCTCTTTTCTCTTGTCTTGATCCACAACAACACCCTTCCTTAGGAGAATTTTAAAATATTTTTCCTTGTTGGGATCTGGGATCCGGGATTTGGGATCTTTTGAATATCTGTGGCCAAAAGTTATATTTGAAGATTTAATTCCAGCAAGCTCAAACTTAATGACCTTTGTTCCATAAAGAGCAAGTATCCAATGAATAGGCCTTATGAATTTATAATCTTGATCCCCCCATCGCATTAATATCGGCATATACAATGAATTGATGATATCCGGAAACAATGAGGCCAATAGCTTATCGGTTAGCTGTCCTTTTTTCAGGACTTGCGCGTGAACAAAATTTCTTCCGTTCTCGGTTTTAACCGTTATCTTTTTGAGGTCAAGGTTGTTCTTTTTTGCAAAACCTATGACGGCTTGCGTCGGGCGGCCTTCTTTATCAAAAGCGATCTCCGCAGGCGGCCCCTTTAGCTCTTCTTGCAGGTCTTCCTGTTTTGGAGCTAGCCCTTCAATTACAAGAACAAGCCTCCGAGGAGTCCCGAATGTCTCGATCTTTTCATATTTTAACCTTGATGAGATAAGTTTTTCGGTGGCTTTTTTTAGAAGGTCGGCTATCATGTCCGGCATAAAGCGTGCTGGGATCTCCTCGCAACCGATCTCTAAAATAGCCGATGATATCTTTTTCATTTCCTCACCCTCTGTTTCCCTCTCCCAAATAGATCTTCGCGCACAGTCTTGCCAGTTTTCTGATCTTTAAGATATATCCCATGCGTTCTGTAACGGAAATGGCGCCGCGAGCGTCTAGGATATTAAAAGTATGAGAACATTTTAATACATAGTCATATGCCGGAAGTACTAGGCCTTGCCGAAGCATTTCGGAAGCTTCTTTTTCATAGAGGCCAAACATTATTTCCAATGCTTCGATATTTGCGGCCTCGAAATTATATCTTGAGTGTTCTTTTTCCTGCCTTAAATAAATATCACCGTATTTAACTG